>WJMR01000283.1 GCA_014727845.1 Ignavibacteriales bacterium | reverse complement strand
GCGAATATATCCAAAATCTCGAAACGATTCAATCGCGCGTGACGCGAGTAACATCCGCGCCGCTCGGGAAATCGAGGCGTCGGTGAGATAAAAAAAGGCGACGCGCATGCGTCGCCTTCTCGAGCGTAAGTTTGGGTTTAATAAACCGACCAGACGAAGTCGGCTTCGTCGGTGAGGTCGTAGCTCTGCAAGTCGAACTCGTCCTCGTAGTACGTGAAGGTGTAGTCGCCCTTCGCGTCGCTCCAATAGTAGTCGGTTTGTCCGTAGAAGGTTGTCAAGCCCAAGCCGATGTTGGTGAAGATAATGTAGTAGCCGGGATCGACGTAACCTTGATACTCGCCGTCGATATAGATATAGACGGTGCGCTCGGAGTAGTTCTCGACGCGGATATCGACGACCTTTTCTCCGGAACCTCGGGTGGCGGCGATCTCTTCCTTTGCGTCGGTCGCCATCGCGGCGAGCTCGGCGGCTTTGTCGTTGTTGGCGCCCATCGCCTCGGAACTCCAAACGTCCGCGCACGCCTTAAGCGCCTCGGGGTTGTTCTGGATCTGCGCGAGTATCGTCGCCTCTTCGAGCAGGTCCATCGCTGTTATCGACGCCTTCTTGCCCGTGGCGTTCTCTTCCATAAAGAGGACCATCGCCGCGCCGAGCAACGAGCGGGCGTCCGCGTACGTTCTACCGTCGTCGATCATCTCGCCGACTTCGTCGAGTACGTAGCTATCGGAACCGAGTTGGGCTTGGAAGTCGATCGTGCGCGGAGGCGTCACGGTCTCGACGATCGCGTTCTTGTTCTCCTCGCGCGGCTCTTTCTTCTGCGCGTGGGCGAACGAGCCGAAAAGCGTCGCAATCGTTACAACCCAAATGGTGGTACGAAGGAAAGATTTCATAGTGGTACTCCCCGTTACTTTTTGTTAGTTGTTGTGATGTTGTGTCGATAACGTTCAGTCGATATAACGGTTATATCGCCGCCGACGGGGTTTTGTTCCCGTATAATCTCGTGTAACGTTCGGTATTCGCGGATGTTGTGACGTCGCGCACAATATCGCCCCGGAAGCGACGTCGAGTTGTGTTCGGCGTCTAATATAGTAATTTTCGACGCAATTGTCGCGTTTTTAGTCAAACAGAAAAGATGCGGAAATAATTCCTTACCTTTGGTTCCACAATTCCAATAGGTGGAAGTATGAACGTAGGTAGAATAGCCGTCGCCTCGGCGCTCGCGCTCGCGTTGTTCGCGGCGGGATGCGAAGGCGAGAAATCCGAAGACGAGTTCGTCGTCGCCGTGTCGATACCCCCGTACGCCGCGTTTGTTGAGGCGATTGCGGGAGACGCCGTTTCCGTGGTTACGATGGTTCCGCCAAACTCGCAGCCCAATCTCTACGATCCGAAGCCCTCGCAGATGAAATCGCTCGAAGCGGCGAAAATCTACTTCGCGGTTGGCGCGGATTTCGGATTCGAGAAGGTGTGGCTCGGAAAGTTCCGAGAGCTCGCCCCCGATATGCGCGTGGTGGATTGCGCCGAGGGAATCTCGACGCTCGACCACAATCCCCACGTCTGGCTCGCCCCCGTCGAGGCGCGTACTATAATAGATAACGTGTACGCGGCGCTCGTCGAGGCGCTCCCCGACGAACGCGAGAGGTTCGACGCCAACCGCGAAAGCGCGTTCGAGCGGCTCGACTCGATCCACGCTGAAATCGAGCGGCTCCTCGCGGACGACGAGGGCGAATTCATCCTCGTCTATCATCCTTCATGGAACTACTTCTGTCGCGAGTACGGCATTAATCAACTCGCCCTGGAGCGGCACGGCAAAGAGCCGAAGGCGGGGGAGATCGAGGAGACCGTAGCGACGGCGAAGCGACATGGCGTCGGCGTCGTTTTCGTCCAGAAACAGTTTAACGAAGCGCCCGCCGAAACCGTCGCCAAGGAGTTGGGCGCGAGCGTCGAGGAATTGAACCCGCTTCCCGAAGACCCATTCGCCGCGTATATCGAGACGGCGAAAAAAATCGACGAATCCTTGAAGTGACAATGGCGACCGCGATTGAAATGAACGGAGTAACCGTTTGTTATCGGAGTCGTCCCGCGCTCGAGGACGTAACGTTCGCCGTCGAAGAGCGAACCTTCTTAGGCGTGATCGGTCCGAACGGCGGCGGAAAAACGACGTTACTGAAAACCCTCGTCGGGGAATTGAAGCCGGCGAAGGGGAGCGTAACGATATTCGGCGCGTCGCCCAAGCGTTCTCGTCGGATCGTCGGATACGTGCCCCAGCACGCCTCGTTTCATAAGGATTTCCCGATCACCGTCGAAGAAGTCGCGTTGATGGGGCGGCTCGGCGGCGTCGGTCCGTGGCGACGTGTCGGCGAGGAGGACCGCCGCGTCGCGCGCGAGGCGCTCGAGCGGATGGAGATCGAGCGGTTGGCGAATCGTTTAATCGGCGAGCTTTCCGGCGGCGAACGACAACGCGTCTTGGCGGCGCGCGCTCTCGCCGTCCGACCGAAGATTCTCCTCCTCGACGAACCGACCGCCAATGTGGACGCGAAGACGGGCAAACATTTCTACGATCAGATGCGCGAGCTCAACAAGGAGATGACCATCGTTCTCGTGACGCACGACAT
>WJMR01000036.1 GCA_014727845.1 Ignavibacteriales bacterium | reverse complement strand
GATATACACGCCCGAAGCCAACGCCGACGCGTCGAACTCGACGCTGTGCATGCCCGCGGTCATCCTACCGTCGGCTAACACCGCCACTTCACGGCCAAGCATGTCGTAGATCGCCACGCGAGCCGTCGTCGCTTCCGGCAACGAGAACTCGATCGTCGTCGTCGGGTTGAACGGGTTCGGATAGTTCTGCGCCAACGAATACGCGTCGGGGGTTTGGTCGTCGATCCGCTCGACGCCGTTCGTATAAGTGAACGCCGCCGGAGATTCGCCGAAGATCGAGGGGCGCTCGACGCTCGCTACGCGGAGGATGTAGTTCCCCGAGGGAATCGTGTCGGCGGGCGTCCAGCGATATTTATTGTGGACGTTGGCGAACGAATCCACGATCGTCGTATAGAGCGTACCGCCCTCGTAGAGATCGAGAGTAACGAGATCGCTCATGTTGTCGTCCCACGAGACGATGTAGTAGGACGTGTCGGAGAAGATCACGTCTCCGTTCGGCGCGAGGACGTCGATGTAGGGGGCTTCGGCGACGAACGTTCCGACGTCCGACCACTCCGTGCCGGCGCCGTTGGTCTGCGAGACTTTCCAGTGGTAGGTCTCGCCTTCGGTGAGCGAGCCCAGCTCGGTCGAGGTAGTCGTTAAGCCCGTTTCGTCCAATACGAGGTTCGAGAAGCCGGCGTCGGTCGCCACTTGCACGTCGTAGGTTCCGGCGAATCCGACCGTGCGCCACTCGAGCTCGACCGAGGAGGTCGCGTCCACGCTCGCGCCTTCGGCGGGGCGAACCCGTTGCGGGGCGAACGCTTGATCGGCGAAGTCGGGTCTTCCGATAATAAACTCCCCGATGCTCGTGGCGGTGAACAGCAACGTGTTCTCCGAAGCGTTGTAGGTGGTCGCCAGCGGAATGAAGAGTCCCTCGTCCTTCGTCTCGCGCGTATAGACGATCGCGCTATCGAGCCCGTAGGCGAGCGGGTAATAGTCCATGTCTATCGTGAAATCGAGATTGAACGCGCCCGTTTGCCCATGCTCGACGTTTATCCGATAGGGGGAGATAAGGGGATCCTTACCCGAAAACTCGGGGGCGAGCGGCGCGTATTTTTCGCGCGTTACGGTAAAGAACTGATAACCGCCCGCGGCGTCGGGGATGTCGTTTAATAGAATCGTAACGCCCGTCGTATCGTTCGGATCGTTAAACGTGTATTGATTGCCCTCAAAAACTTCGCGGAGGACCTCCGCGATCGGCAAGCCGTGCCAGAACGGAAAACGGAAACTCCGATACGTCCATATGCTGTTGTCCTCGAAGCTCGCCTCGAAGACGATCTCGCCCTCGGGCGTCACTTCGGTAATGACGGGACACTCGGGGTCGTTGGATTTGCCGGCGCCCCACCCAATAAGCGTGTTCCCGTTCGGAAGACGCTGCACGCCTCCCATCGCCCAGGAATAATACCGTTCCGGATGCGCCCAGCTCCAGATTAAGCGCGCGGTTTTCGCCGTCTCGTCCAACTCGTATTCGACTATTCGCGTCACCGGCGGGTCGTGCGAGTTGCCGTTGTCGAACAAAATGATGTTGCCGTTCTCCAACCGATGAATGTCGTGTTGACGCGAGAAATAGTCGGGCTCGTACTCGGGGTTCTCGTCGAGGAACGTGAACTCGTTGTCCTGACCGCCCCAAGCCCACATCACTTCTCCGGTTTGGCGATTGAGCTTATAGTTGGCGGATTGCAGTCGCGCGCATACGATGATATGGCCGTCGCGATCGAGCATCACCGAGTTGAGATGCATGTGCTGGAAGAACGGGTTGGTCATATCGTTGGACGTGATTGAGAGGGGTAAATAATCCCACGAACGCCATTGAAAAATCACGTTGTCGTCGGCGTCCACTTCCTGCACAACCTCCATCTTCACGAGGGCGTCGGGTCTGCCGCCTTCGACCGAGTCGGTCATATCGACGACGATAAACGGCGAACTATGCATTAGCGAGTGACCGTTCGGCAGGAGTCTGAAATCGTGCGAATCGGCGATATAGCCGTTGCCCATTTGGATCGTGTCGATCTCCGCGAACGTGGTGTCCATAATAATCCACTCGCCGGGAATGAACGCCGGTTTCGTCGGATCGTAAGCGATGGGATTCATATACACGGGATTCCCGGTCTTAGTGATCCGAAAATCCGTGCCGATCGCGCCGATGTACCGCTCGAAATGATTCGTACCCTCGTTGTCGATAATCAGCAAATAGGCGGACGTGGTGTCGGAAAGCGGATTGGGCCATGTGGCGGTAAAAATGTATCCCGGCGCCACTTTCGCCTCGTCGAGCGTGTCCGGCGCCAACGTCGGCGGGGGAACGATCGTCGGATTCGCGTCGTAGTCGCGCGGTCCCGTCGTCGGCGGGGGCCCGCCCAACTCCTCGGGCGTATAGTAGTCGTACGGATTAATGTCGGGTACGAACGTCGCGGGGGTTTCCGCAACCTCGAACTCGAACGAGTAGCTCGCAAGGCGTTCGCCCGAGACCGTCCGCGCGGGCGTGTTGACGTACACCGTCACTTTTTCGCCGGGCGCGTAACGCTCCGTCGGATTGAAAACGATCGTCTTGCCGTCGGTCGAGAGCTTAATCTCGCCGTCGATCGCGCCGCTCCGCTCGCCGATCACGGTAATGCCGCCGGCGTAGTCCACCGTCGTCTTGTCGATCAAATCGCCGTGCCGAACGATAATGTTCGTCTCCGGCGTGTGCGTCTTCGTCCCCGGCATCGGGGATACGTACTCAAACTGTCCGTACGGTTTCTGGGCAAACGTCGCGCTCGCAAACAGAACCGCTATGAACATCGCGTAATACCGAATATTCATCGGGTGTGCCTCTTGTTTAGTTTGTTTATTTATTCCGGCCCCAGTATTCAATCGGCTAATGTAGCCCATTCTTTCAAGCTTTTCAACGCATAAAAATATCCCCTAACAACTTCCGTCGCAACCGTCGGATTCGGAGCGGACGCGGCGCGCGGAGGAGAACGACGCGAGGTCGTAATCGATCTCGACGCCCGGTTGCGCGATGCGGCGCAGCGGAACCTCGGCGCTCGCGAAAAACTCTTCGGCGAGCGTGTCGTGGTAGTCCGAAAAGATCACCACCTCGGCGACGCCCGCGCCGATCAACGCCTTCGCGCAATTCGTGCACGGCATGTTCGTCACGTACGCCGTCGCCCCCTTCGTCGAGACGCCGTGGAGCGAGCACTGCAACAACGCGTTCATCTCCGCGTGGATCGTCCGCACGCAGTGGTTCTCCACGATCATACACCCGACGTCGTCGCAATGCGGTTGCCCCGGTATCGAGCCGTTGTAGCCCGTCGCGAGGATCCGCTTATCCCGAACCAGCACGCACCCGCAGTGCATCCGAGGGCACGTCGCTCGTTCGGAAACCAGCATCGCCAACTTCAGAAAATACTCGTCCCAATCGGGTCTGCCGCTTCGTTGTTCCGCCATCCACAAGACCTTTGCTATTCTATTTATAATATACCAATCTCGGCGCGCTTTACAATCGTTTCGGATTCGTATTGCTTTCCGCGCTCGGCGCCCGTACCTTTGAGGTTTTGTTTAATCCTAATTTGGGCGAATCGTGAAAGTTCTGAAATTCGGAGGCACGTCCGTCGGGACGGCGGAGCGGGTGAAGAAAGTCTCGGCGATCGTCGCCGAGGCGGCGCGCGAGAACGGGAAGATCGTCGTCGTCTCCTCGGCGTTCGGCGGCGTCACCGATCGGCTCGTCGGGGCGAGCGAGAAAGCCGTGGCGCGCGACAAATCCTACCTCGACGAGTTCGAGGCGATCAAGAAGCTCCACTTCGACGCGCTCGGCGTCCTCGTTCCCGACGACGAGTCGCGCCGCGAGAAAGCCGCCGCCGATCTCGAGGGTAAATTCGTCGAGCTGGACGAAATCCTCCGAGGGGTTTACCTCCTCAAGGAGCGGACGCTCAAAACGCTCGACTACGTGATGAGCTTCGGCGAGCGCCTCTCCTGCCGGCTCATCGCCGAGGCGGTGCAAGCCGCCGGCCTCGACGCCGAATACCTCGACGCCCGCCCGATCGTTAAAACCGACGCCGCCCACGGCGCCGCCCGCGTGAACTTCGAGAAAACCGACGCCAACATCCGCCGCACGATCGGCGACTCCGACAAGACGTTCATCGTTACGGGTTTCATCGGCTCGACCGACGACGACGAAACGACCACCATAGGCCGCGGCGGCTCCGACTACACCGCCTCGATTCTCGGCGCCGCGCTCGACGCGAGCGAAATCGAAATCTGGACCGACGTCAACGGCGTCCTCACCGCCGATCCGCGCAAAGTGAAAAACGCCTTCTCGCTTGAACGCATCACCTACGAAGAGGCGATGGAGCTTTCCCACTTCGGCGCCAAGGTCGTCAATCCCCCGACGATGATGCCCGCGCTCCGCAAGAGAATTCCGATCCGCATCCGCAACACGTTCGACCCCTCGTTCCCCGGCACCGTCATCGCCGAGCGGGGCGAGATCCGCGACCGCTCGATTAAGGGCGTCGCCTCGTTGGATCGCGTCGCGCTCTTGAGCGTCAAGGGCGTCGGCTTGATGCGACCCGCGGGCGTCGCCTCGCGCATCTTCGGCGCGCTCGCCTCTCGCGGCGTGGACGCCACGCTCATCACCCAGTCCAGCTCCGAGCACCGGGTCAGCTTCGCCGTCCTGCCCGATAAATGCCGCGACGCGAAGGACGCTCTCGCCGAGGAGTTCCGCCTCGAAATTAAAGCGGGGGAAATCCGCGAACTCGAAGTCGAGAGCGACCTCTCGATGATCGCCGTCATCGGCGAGGAGACGCGAGACAAACCCGGCGTGGCGGGCAGGGTTTTTCAGGCGCTGGGCAAGAACGGCGTCAACGTCCGCGCCATCGCGCAAGGCAGCTCCGAGATGAATCTCACCGCCATCATCCCCGCCGCGCAACAGACGAAGTCGCTCAACGCACTGCACGACGACCTGTTCCTCTCCCGGCAGAAGACAATCAATCTGTTTATGATCGGCGTCGGGCTGGTCGGCGGCGCGCTTCTTAAGATGATCCAAGATCGACGCGACTACCTCGACAAAGAGTTGGGCGTGCGCGTCAAGGTCGTCGGATTGGCGAACAGCCGCAAAATGATTTTCGACGAGGAGGGCGTGGCGCTCGATTCGTGGAAGTCCGCGCTGGAGACGGCAACCGATCCGACCGATCCGAACGCCTTCGTCGAGCGGGTCAAATCCCTTAACCTCTCGCACTCGATTTTCCTCGACTGCACGGGCGTCGAAAGCGTCGTCTCGCTCTACGCGCCGTTGCTCGAGTCGAGCGTCTCGGTCGTTACGCCGAGCAAGCTCGCCAACGCCGGTCCTTACGACCGCTACGTCGCGCTCCGTAGGGCGGCGCAACGCGGCAACGCGGAGTTCCGCTACGGCGCCAACGTCGGCGCGGCGCTTCCCATCGTCAACTCCCTCCGCGACTTGATCGCCAACGGCGACCGCGTCGTTAAGATCGAGGGCGTGCTTTCGGGAACGCTGAGCTACATCTTCAACACGTTCTCGGGCGACAAGAAATTCAGCGACATCGTAAAAGACGCGCGCGCCAAGGGCTTCACGGAACCCGACCCGCGCGACGACTTGAACGGACTCGACGTGGCGCGCAAGCTCCTCATCCTCGTGCGCGAGGCGGGCGTCCGGATGGAACTCGAGGACGTCGAAGTCGAGTCGCTCGTGCCCGAAGACGCGAAAGACGCCGCGACCGTCGAAGACTTTATGATGAAGCTCGTCAAATCCGACTTCCTCTTCCAAGAGCGGAAGCACAAGGCGCTGATGAAGGGCTGTTCGCTGATGTACGTCGCAAGATTCGAGGACGGCAAGGCGCGCGTCGGGCTCGAGGAGATCAACAAGGATCATCCGTTCTACAACCTCTCGGGCAACGACAACGTCGTCTCCTTCACGACGAAGAACTTCTACGAGAAGCCGCTCGCCCTGCGCGGATCGGGCGCGGGCGCGGAACTAACGGCGGCGGGCGTCTTCACGGACGTGCTCCGCGCCGCAAACTAAACGAGGCGCCTATGTCCTCCAAAAAAATACCCGTCGCGCTTCTCGGCGCCACGGGAAGCGTCGGTCAGAAATTCGTCGAACTGCTCGCCGACCACCCACGATTCGAGATCGCCGAACTCGCCGCCTCCGAACGCTCGGCGGGCAAGCCGTACGCGGAAGCCGCCGAGTGGAATATGGCGTCGCCCTTGCCGGACGCGCTCGCCGCGTCGTCGGTAAAAACGTGCGACCCCGCGGCGGTCGAGAGTCGGCTTGTCTTCTCCGCGTTGGATTCGTCCGTCGCCGAGGAGATCGAGTCGGCGTTTCGCGACGCCGGTCGGCTCGTCGTCACCAACGCGCGCAACCATCGGATGGACGCGGACGTCCCGCTCGTCATCCCCGAAGTCAATCCCGACCACCTCGCCGTCGTCGAGCAGAAACTCCGCGCGGGCGCCGGGGCGATCGTCGCCAATCCGAACTGCTCGACCATCGGGATGACGCTCGCGCTCAAACCCTTGCACGACGCGTTCGGCGTCGAGCGCGTGGACGTCGTTACGATGCAAGCCCTCTCGGGCGCGGGCTTTCCCGGTCATCCCGCCGCCGCGCTGCACGACAACGTGCTCCCGTTCATCGCGGGCGAAGAGGAGAAGCTGGAGATCGAACCGCGAAAAATATTGGGCGATCTCGCGGACGACTCGTTCCGCGACGCCGACTTAACCGTAAGCGCCGCCTGCCATCGCGTCCCCGTCTTCGACGGCCATCTCGAGGCGGTGAGCGTAACACTCGGCAAACCCGCGACCGAAGCGGCGATCATCGAGGCGTGGCGCTCGTTCACTTCGGAGCCGCAACGGCTCGGTCTCCCTTCCGCGCCCGTTCCACCCATCGTCTATTTCGACGACCCGCGACTTCCGCAACCGCGCCTGCAACGCGACCTCGGCGGCGGTATGACCGTCTCCGTCGGACGCCTCCGCCCCTCGCCGTTTTTCGACTACAAGTTCGTCGTCCTCTCGCATAACACCGTCCGCGGCGCCGCGGGCGGTACCGTTCTGATAGCCGAACTGTTGGACGCGAAAGGTTTGTTGTAGAGCGCCGCGATGAGCGAAGAGCCCAAAGAAAAATCCCAACTCCTCCAAG
>WJMR01000282.1 GCA_014727845.1 Ignavibacteriales bacterium | reverse complement strand
TCCCGATCGTGTGGGCGGTTATCGGATCGTTCCTCTTCTCGCTCGTCGTCAGCGTCCTCACGCGCGGTAAAGAGTAGCGCGGTTCGTCGCGCGCGTTCGGAGCAAGGATGCAAACCAAACTCAACCTCGACGCCACCGCGAAGTTCTTTATCGTCGCGATCGGCGTCGTCGCCATCGTGATCGCGTTGCGCGAGCTACAGTACATCTTTCTCCCGTTCGTTCTCGCGTATTTCCTCTACTTTATGTTCGCGCCCGTCACCGAGCGGCTACGGGCGTGGCGCGTTCCGATGTTCGTCGTCATACTTCTCGAAATCGCCGTGACGGCCGCGGTCTTCTACGCCGCCTCGAAATACGTCTTCGACTCCGCGCTACGACTTCTCGACAACGTGGACGTGTACGTCGATAAGATCGACTTCATGGTGCGCGACCTCGCCGCCTCGATGGACCTCGACGCGCCGGAGCTACGCGCCTTTTCCGTGGAGGACCTTCTCGCCACGCTCGACTATCAAGCCCTCGCGAGCGGCGCCCTCTCCTCCACCGTCGATCTCACGGGCTACGTCCTCTTCGTTCTCTTCTTCTTCGTTTTCATCAGCAGCGGTCACCGCGGCATCTACGAGGCGTTCAAGCGGCGCTTTGTGGCTCGCGTAAAGATGACCGCGGCGCGCGTCTCGACGCGGATCGAGCCGACGGTGGACGACGACGGCGGCGAGACGGAGTCGGCGACCGAAACCGAGGAGACGACGAGGGAGAGCGCCGTCTTCGAGACGACGTTCCGACTCGTCTCCCAACAAATTCAGAAATACGTCGGCGCGAAGTTCCTGCTTAACCTCGGCGCGGGCGTTACGTCCTACCTTATTCTGCTTGCGCTGGGCGTCGAGTTCGCGGACGTTTGGGGCTCGATGATCTTCATCCTCAACTTCATCCCGACCATCGGTTCGGCGGCGGCGCTCGTCGCCCCCGCGGTGATGGCGACGTTGCAATCCGAGTCGATCGGCTTCGGCTTGCTCGTCGCCGCGCTCGTCGGCGCGGTGCAAACGGGCTTCTTCAATCTGCTCGAGCCGGCGATCGTCGGCAAGCGTCTCGACCTCAACCCGATCGTGCTGCTGTTGGCGGTGCTGCTGTGGGGATACGTTTGGGGCGTGGTGGGGATGCTTCTCGCCGCGCCGCTCACGGCGATGGCGCGCATCGTCATCTCGAACTATCAAGACGCGAATATGCGTTTCCTCTCCGACTTAATGGACGACGACGACTGACGCTCAGTCGGCGTACGCCTCGCCGATCCGCTCGAGCGTCTCGCGTTCGACGAACACCTCTCGGAAGACTTCCTCGACGACGCTTCGGTCGGCGCGCTTGAAATCCTCCTCGACGGGGATAATCGCCACGCCGCCGAGATCGACCGACGCGGGCGAGAGCAACACGCGCTCCTCCCCTTCGGCGTGGTAACGCTCGGGGCGGTGCTTCCTCCTCGGCAGAACGACGACGCGATACGTCTCCCCCTCGCGGTTGACGAGGACGTTCATCATCGGCTCCTCCTCGTTCGGAATCGTCTCGGCGAGGACGTCGTGGAGTCGCGCGAATCGATCGGCGAGCGCCGCCTTGTCGGATCCCTCCAACGCGACGATCTTCCGCAACCCGTCGTCTATCGCCGTCGCCTCGACGCCTCCCTTCTCGTCGAGCGTCTTGCCGTAGCGTCGTTTCAATTCGTCGAACTCGCGATCGATCGGCATAAAGCCGCGCGTGCCGGCTTGGAAGTGCATATGGTCGGGCGCCGAGGCGCCGCATTTCGGACCGTTGTAGAAGACGGTGAAGCGATCGGCGAGGTCGCGCGCAAAATCGAGCATCGCGGGGAAAAAGGGCAGAACGCGTTGCGGCTCGTGCGCGCGGAGCGGGAGCGTGAGGTGCTCGGGGAAGATCGGGAAGGGATTGACGAGGATCCAAAAGTCGTCGCCGTAGTCGATCGATTCTTGCGCGGCGGGACGGTTCTCCTCGCAGAGGAAACACTTCCGCTCGCCGACGCTCTTCTTATCCACCTTCGCGGCGGTCGAACGAATTCGCCCGGGATTAAACTGTGTCTTAATCTCGTATCCCTCGAACTCGAAGGAACGAACCTCCGCCGAGTCGAGCGATCCGTAGCCGCTTATCGCCATATCCCACGCGGCTTTCTGACTCGCCAACAACTCCAGCGCCTTCTCCGAATACGCGTCCGCCATCGTCGCCTCTTCTTAATTTACGTTTCGATTACACAATAGGATTTTATTACGCGGTCGTTTTCTTTAACTTTGTAATTTACAAAAATGAGCGGAGAATCTCGTGAGCGGCGCCCCCTCGGTTATCGTATTCGATTTAGGCAACGTCCTCATTCCCGTCGATCCCGAGCGAACGGTTCGACGACTAAACGAACGGCAAGCCGGCTTGGGCGATCTCGTCAAGCGGCTGATCGTCGAGAACCCCGAGTGGCAGAAGAACCTCGAGGTGGGCGCGTGGTCGAAGGAGCGCTTTCTCGAGGAGATCGTTCCACGACTCGACGGCGCGTTGACGGGCGAGGAAGTGTGCGAATACTATTCGGAAATCTTCGAGCTGAACGACGACGTGATCGCGACGCTCCCCAAGCTCAAGAAGAACTATCCCGTCTTCCTCCTCTCGAACACGAACGAAATCCACCAAAAATACGGCTGGGAGAAGTACGACTTCATCCGGTTATTCGACGAGGTGATTCTCTCGAACGAAGTCGGATCGGCGAAGCCCGACGCGGCGATATACCGAGAAGCCGAGAAGCGCTCGGGCAAACCGGCGGCGGAGCATCTCTTCATCGACGATTTAATCGAGAACGTGGAGGGGGCGAAGCGCGTCGGGTGGGACGCCGTTCTCTTTCGCGGCTACGACGACCTCGTCGCCGAGTTCCGCGAGCGCGGCGTTAAGTTCGAGTAGATCAGAAGGCGCGGCGAATCACCACGCGCCGATTTTTCGCGCGCCCTTGCGGCGTGGCGTTCGTGGCGATCGGTTTATCCGGACCGAACGCGCGGACCGAGAACCGATCTCGATTTAATCCGCGGGCGACGAAGTAGTTCAGCGTGGCGCGCGCGCGTCCCTCCGAAAGCCGCATATTCAAATCTCGCGATCCCCGACTATCCGTGTGCCCCTCGACGACCCAGTTTACCGTCGGCGCTAATCGCAACTTCTCGACAATGTCGTCTAAAAGTATCTCGCCGCGCGGCAGGAGATCGTCGCCGCCGATGTTGAACGCCTCGCCGACGGGCACGACGAACTTGCCGGGTCCGACGGCGCAACCGCGATCGTCCACAAACATATTTTCGAGCGTGCCGGGGCATTGGTCGATGTTGTCGGGCACGCCGTCGTTGTCCTCGTCGAGCATACAGCCCGCGGCGTCCACGGGCACGCCTTGTTTAGTGTCGGGGCATTGATCGCGGTAGTTGGGCACGCCGTCGGCGTCGTCGTCGAGAGGGCAGCCGAACTCGTCCACCGTCGCCTCGGGCGGCGTGGCGTCGCAGATGTCGATATAGTTGGGCACGCCGTCGCCGTCGTCGTCGAGCGGTCGTCCGAGCGAATCGACCGCGACGCCGTAGGGAGTGTCGGGCCCGATGTCGATATAGTTGGGCACGCCGTCCACGTCGTCGTCCTTCGGGCATCCGCGCTCGTTTACTTCGAGCCAAATCGGGGTGTTCTCGCACAAGTCTTTGGAATCGACGACGCCGTCCTTATCCGAGTCGAGCTCGCCGAAGAAAGCGTAGGAGAGCCCCGCCCAGTAGGTCGTCACTCGGTCGGCGTCGAGTCGGTCCTCCACGTCGTCGAGGTTGTCGTGCGGGCTGAATTTCATCGAGACGTCGAGATTGAGCGTGAGGTTTTTTGCCAGCACAATCCGGACGCCCGCCTCGGCTTCGTAGTTTCCCTCCTCGCGCTTGTAACCCTCGGCGGCGTTACGCGGCATCGGTTCCCGGTCGCCCGTTTTCGGATCAAACATAAGATACGATCCGCCCGCGAAGACGTAGGGAAAGACGACTTCGGCGATTGAGACGGCGTACACCACTCCGATTCCTCCCGAAACGAGATCGGTGCGGAACGTCGTCGGGTTCTTCTCGTCGTCCTCGCCGGCGAGGTAGCCCGCCTTTCCGAAGAGGCGAATTCCGAAGGCGCTTTTTGAATAGAAGGGGAAGAAGTATTCGAGCGTCGCCTTGCCCGCGTAGTCGAGCGTCGGTTGGGCGTAGTCGATCGACCCAAAAGTCGCGCCCCCTTCCACGCCGAGGGCGAGGGAGGCGGTGAACGGGTGATAGACTCTATCGGGGGCGTTCTGTCCGAACGCCGACGCGCTTAGCGCCGCCGCCAAACACGCCGCGCCGAGGGCGAGCGTTCGCATACGACGTTCCATACGTACGAGGCGCCGCGACTAATAGCCGCGGGCGGTTACCTTGTCGAGATCGGCGGCGGCCATCAGCGAAACGAGGTCCTCGAACTTCGTCTTCGCCTTCCAGCCAAACGCCTTCTCGGCTTTGGAGGGATCGCCGACGAGGAGATCCACTTCGGTTGGTCGGAAATATCTCGGGTTAACGCCGACGAGCTCGGCGCCCTCTTTCACGAAGCGGCCAAAGTCGAGATCGATCTTGCCGTTTCGGTAGTCTCTCCCTAAAAGCGTCGCCGCCTTCTCTTTGTCGATCGACGAGACGACGCCGACCGCCTTCTCGTCCTTCCCCTTCCACTCCAGCTCCACTCCCAGCGCGGCGAACGCGCGATCGGCGAACTCGCGCACCGTGCGCGTGTCGCCCGTCGCCAGCACATAGTCGTCCGGCTCGGGTTGTTGCATCATTTGATACATCCCCTCGCAATACTCGGGCGCGTAACCCCAGTCGCGCTTTGCTTCGAGGTTGCCGAGGAGGAGCTTCTCTTGCAAGCCCGAGAAAATCCTCGCCGCCGCGCGCGTGATCTTCCGCGTCACGAACGTCTCGCCTCGGCGGGGCGACTCGTGGTTGAAGAGGATGCCGTTCGAGGCGTGGATGCCGTACGCCTCGCGGTAGTTGACGATGATCCAATAGCCGTAGAGCTTCGCGACGCCGTAGGGCGAGCGCGGATAGAAGGGCGTCGTCTCCTTCTGCGGCGTCTCTTGCACTTTGCCGAAGAGCTCGCTCGTGGACGCTTGATAGAACTTCACGCGTCGCAAGCCCACCTCGCGGATGGCGTCGAGAAAGCGAAGCGTGCCGAGCGCGTCCACCTGCCCGGTATAGTCGGGGATCTCGAACGAGACGGCGACGTGCGACTGAGCGGCGAGATTGTAAATCTCGTCCGGCTCGATCTTCTCCAACAGGCGGTTCAAGCTCGTCGGATCGACGAGGTCGCCGTAGTGGAGGAACATTTTTTTGTTCAGGATTTCCGGATCGTTGTAGAGGTGGTCGATCCGACCCGTGTTGAACGAGCTACTCCGACGGATGATGCCGTGGATTTCATAGCCCTTCTCCAAAAGGATTTCCGCGAGGTAGCTCCCGTCCTGCCCCGTTATTCCGGTAATCAGCGCCTTTTTCATACTCGTTCTTTCGACGTTATTCGCGATTCATTTTCTAAAAACCATTGGTACGTCTCCTCGATTCCCGCGCGAAGCGGACGCGCCTTCTCCCATCCGAGCGAGCGGAGCCGCGAGACGTCCAACACTTTGCGCGGCGTCCCGTCGGGTTTGGATTCGTCCCGCGCGATCTCGCCCTCGAAGCCGACGACCTCGGCGATGGTTTGGGCGAGCTCGAGGATCGTCAAATCCTCGCCGCTGCCGACGTTGACGTGGGCGACGTTCATCTCGTCGTAGAGCGTCCTCGCGTCGAGATTCTCGAGCAGGAAGACGAGCGCGTCGGCGAGATCGTCCACGAAGAGGAACTCGCGCTTCGGCTTGCCCGTTCCCCAGATCGTCGCCGTCCCCTCCCCTCGCGTCTTCGCTTCGTGGAGCTTCCGCATCAAGGCGGGGAGAACGTGCGAAGTCTCGAGGTTAAAGTTGTCGTTAACGCCGAAGAGGTTCGTCGGCATCGCGGAGACGAAGTTGTCGCCGTATTGCCGATAGTAGTTCTCACAGAGTTTGAGTCCCGCGATTTTCGCGACGGCGTACGGTTCGTTGGTGTGTTCGAGGTAATCCGAGAGGAGGTATTCCTCCTTAAGCGGTTGCGGCGCGAGCTTCGGATAGATGCACGAGCTACCGAGGAAGAGGAGCTTCTCGACGCCCGCTTCGTGTGCGGCGTGGATAACGTTCGCCTCGATCATCAGGTTGTCGTAAAGGAACTCCGCGCGATACGTGTCGTTGGCGAGAATGCCCCCTACCTTCGCCGCCGCCAAGATCACGACCTCGGGCTTTTCGGCTTGGAAGAACTCCTCGACCTCCGTCTGCCGCGTCAAGTTCAGCTCGTCGAGCTCGCGCGTAACGACGTTTTGACAGCCGCGGCGCTCGAGCGCGCGAACCGTCGCCGATCCGACCATACCGGAATGACCCGCGACGTAAATCTTCTTTGTACGTAAATCCATGAGGCGTTGGGTTGAAAGATTTTCGCTATCTATAATATATAGGCGCCGAAATATCGACGCGCCCTCGGCTTGGGTTGTTTCAATTCGTCGATTTGAATACTTTGATCGTACAAAGTTACAATTATTCCGAAATTATCCACAACCGCGAGCGTCCGAAACTCGCGTAGCCGTAGGGAGCGCCACTTGTTCTCAAAAGGCAAATATCGCGTCGTCGTTATCGGCGGGGGCGTCGTCGGGACGGCGGCCGCGATGGCGATCCAAAAAACGAACGAGGGGGACGTCCTCGTACTTGAAGCCGAGGACAAATTAGCCGCGCACCAAACGGGCAACAATAGCGGCGTCATCCACTCGGGGCTCTACTATAAGCCCGGCTCCCTCAAGGCGCGCAACTGCGTCGAGGGGCGCGCGCGGCTCGAGCAGTTCTGCGACGAGCGCGGCGTGAAGTACGAACGGTGCGGCAAGATTGTGCTGGCGACCGACGAGAGCCGACTCCCCGCGCTCGAAGAGTTGCGACGACGAGGCGAGGCGAACGGACTAACGGGCGTCCGCCGACTCCGCGCCGAAGAGATCAACGACTACGAACCCCACGTAAAGGGCGTCGCCGCGCTCCACGTCGCCGAGACGGGCATTATCGACTACGCCGTCGTCGTCGAGGAATACGCGAAGGTCGTTCGGGAAAACGGCGGCGAAACCGCGACGGGCGTGAAGTTCCTCTCCGCCAAACGCGACGGGAACGAGCTCGTCCTCGTTACGACGGCCGGGGAGATCCGCGCCGATTACCTCGTCAACTGCGCGGGATTGTGGAGCGACCGCGTCGCCCGCGCTTGCGGCGTTACGCCGAGCGTCGCCATCGTCCCCTTCCGAGGCGAGTATTACGAACTCCGCAAAGAGAAAGAGCGCCTCGTCAAGAATTTGATCTACCCCGTCCCCGCCCCCCCCTTCCCCTTCCTCG
>WJMR01000281.1 GCA_014727845.1 Ignavibacteriales bacterium | reverse complement strand
GTCGAAATAGAACATATCCGCTAAGGAGCCGCCCGCCCAACCGATGTAGAGATCGCTCGTCGAGGTTACGGGCGTGTTCGCGATACCCGCCAACGACTTCGTCTGAACAAAAACGGGATCGCGGTTGGCGTCGTGAATAACCATCGCCATCGTTTCTTTCGTCGCGTCGTGGACGTAGGAAAGGTGATACCACGCGCCCGTTTGGATGAACGCCGAATCCGACAGAATCACGTTGTACGTGTTCGAGGTCGTCCTCATACCCGCCTGCGCCGCCGATTCGTTGCCGAACAAGTTCACCCAGTAGTTGCCGACGGGCGATCCTCCGTTCGGCTTCGAGATCAAACGCGGCGAGTAGGCGTAGCCGTTTTCCGGACCGAACGAGTTGACCTTGAACCACATCTCGATCGTCCAATCGCCCGTCATATCCAGCTCGTTCGCGTCGGCGACTCGGAGATACGTCTTGTTCGCCGAGTTCGAGTTGTCGAGCCGGAGCGCTTGGCGCAGGTTGCCGAGCGCTTGCTCCGAGTGCTCGACGAACGACTGACTGCCGGAGTTCACCGCCGTCGCGTCGGTCGTCGTTCCCGCGTTCGTATAGTTCCCGTCGAAGTGGAAGAGCGCCACCGTGTTCGCGTCCGCGGTGTAAGGACCTCCGAGCAGATTGTTGACGTTTGGGATAACGACGAGATCCTCGTGATAGACCGACATCGTCGTCGAGGTCGCCGCGCCCGTCGGATCGGTGTCGTTGCCCGCGTCCTCGGGGTAGGCGTAGAAGGCGCACTGATCGGCGTCGCCGGGATACGTCGCGTTCGATCCTTCGCTCGTGTAAACCATCAAGCTGATCACGTTCGCGTTTTCGATTTCCTCGCGCGGCAGCTTAACTTCGAGGAAGTGCGCGGAGCCGCCGCTATAGTCGGAATAGAAATCCGGAGAGGCGGTCGGCGCGGTCCGATCCTGCCAAGTCGAGCCGTCCCATCGCTTCGCCGCGATAGCCGTGCCGTAGCCGTGCTTGTGGATCACGTCATCCGGCTGATTGGAGAAGTTATACCGCACGTCGCTCATAAACGGATCCGTCGAGTTTGCCGCGGGTCCGCCCGGCTTATAGTCGATCACGATCGTCGCGTTGTCGCGGCAATCGTCCTCTTCCACCATCACGGCGAAATAGACGTAGGTTAAATCGTGCGCGGCGTACACGCCTTGGATGTGGCTCGGCGCGCCCGCCGACGTCGCGTCGGTGAAGAGCGTTTCCGACCACTGGGTTTCGACGGTCGTGTTGCCGTCAACCACGGGCGCGTCGGCGCTCGTGATGGTGAACGGCGCGTCGCTTTGGTCCTCGACCGTCTCCGTCTCGGCGATGCTCAAGCGCACGATGGCGTTTTCCGTCGGCATATTCGGCACGCTCAAATCGTAGCTGCCGGGCGCGGCGGGCGTCGAGGGGATCTCGTACACCCACGTCGAGCCGCCGTCGCTCGAGATCTCGATCTTCACGTTCGCCACGTTGTCGTACGTCCACGTGATCGTCTCGGTCGCGCCGCTGGTCCACGACTCGCCCCCGTTCGGCGCGGTCAGCGTAATCGTGCCGGAATACGGCAGCGCGCCCATATCCGGCGCGGGTCCCTCGAACGGCAACCCGACGTCCATACCCGCGGCGACCGCCGGACTCGCCGACGTGATGTTGTAGTCGTCGGAAGCGGCGTCCGTGTAGCTCGGATCGGTCGTCTTATCGAAGCCGAACGATTGCACATACTCGTTCGCGCCCGAAACGTCGTCGTAGTCGATCGTCGAATTCGGGCTGTTGTTGTAAAGAAGGTTCCGACCCTCTTTGAGGATCAGCGTGTTGCCCGAGGCGCTCGGGGTGGCGTGGATGAACGCCCCGCCGCCCGTCGCGACCGTGTTGTTCGAGAAGATGTTGTTCCGAACGTCCAGCCGCGTCTCGGTTTGCCCCGACGCGAAGACGTCGATAATGTAGTTGTCGCCCGTGTTCGAGACGTTCTCGACCGTGTTGTTCAAGAAGCGGAACGCGCGCCACTCGCCGTAGGCGACGCGCTCGGAGCCGTCGTAGATCACGTTGTTGTGAACGATCGCCCGCGCTTCGGAACCCGTCTCGCCAACGAAGAGCTTCGTCGAGTTCTTAAAAACGTTGTTCTTGATCGTCGCCCAATACGCCGAGTCGCTCGTCGATTCGAAGACGATCACGGCGTTTGAGGCGGAGCCGCCGTCGTTGAAGTTTTGGAACGTGAAGCCGTCGATCGTCCACCCTTCGTTGACGGTGAAGCCCAAGCCGGAAAGCGAGGAGCCGTCGATGATCGTCGTCGCGGCGCCGGCGCTCGAGGAGAGTTGAATACCGATCGGGGGCGGATCGATTCCCGCGGCGGTGTAGGTTCCCGCCGCCACTTGAATCTCCGCGCCGTCTTGGGCGTTCGAGAGCGCGGTCGCGATGTTCGTATAGTCCGCGCCGCCCGAAGCGTTGACGGTGATCGTCTCGTTCGAGATCGAGAACACGGCGTCGCTTTGGTCGGCCGCGTTCGCGTCGAACTCGTCGGTGATCCGCACGATCGCTTGATCGGTCGGCGGATACGGAACCGTCCACGCGTAGGTCTCGGTCGAACCGGAGACGCCCGTCGCGATCTCGATCCAATTCACGCCACCGTCAATCGAGTAGTCGATCGTCGCCGAGCCGAGGTTCGACTGCGTCCACGTAATCGAGACGGCGTCGCCGATCGAATAGCTCTCGGAGCCGTTCGGCGCGGTAACCTCGACGACGGGCGAATCCCAATTCTCGTAGGCGCCAAGCTCCGGCGCGACGGAGAAGTACTCCAAGTTGACGTCGTCGCCCACGTTCATCGCGGGGCTGGTGGCTTGCAGCGTATAGTCGTCGGTCGAAGCGTCGGTGAAGAGCGGATCGGAGCCCGAGACGTTGTTCACCTTGTTGTTTTCGTTCACCGTCCCGAAGCCGCTATAGGTTATCACCGTCGCGCCGTTGTTGTTATAGTCGAGATTGTAACCATAAGTAACGTTTATCTCGTCAACGATATCGTCGTTGTCTTTGGCGACGTCAAAGAATTGATACGAACCGCCGATGGAGTTGTCCGAAAAAACATTGTTTCGAACGTCGAAGTTAACGGGGGACAATCCGAGCGAGTTTCCGACGAGTTGGAAATAATCGCCCCCGCTATAGGTGTTGCCGACCACCGTATTATTATAGAATACGAATCGCTTGAAATAGAAGTCGTTCGCGATTCTATCTGTGTTACCCGTAATAACGTTGTTGTGCATTTTGACGGCGGACTCCGTCTTATCGAAAGTGCCGAAGATGCCGTTGTCGATAGTTTCCGTGGACGTCAAAATGTATTGGTTGTTGTCGAAAAAGCAGTTCTTGATCGTCACGAACGCGGCGTTGATGTATTCGTTGTCGCCGTCGAAATGGAAGACCGCGCCGCCCGTGTGATTGACGAACTTCAGCCCGTCGATCACCCACTCTTTTTTCGGCGTGAAGACGGGTTCGGAGGCGCCGTCGATCACGGCTTGCCCTTGGTTCTCCGCGCGGATGGTGATCTTGTCGGGGCTACTCCCCACGTCGTCAACGCTCGCCGTGTAGGTTCCGTCCATCACGTGGATCGTGTCCCCCTCGACGGCGATCGCCAAGGCGGAGGCGATGGTGTTGACGGGGTTGAGCGCCGAACCGCTACCCGTCGGCGAACCGTCGTCGTCCACGTAAAGGTCGCCGCCGACGCGGATGGTGAACGTCGCGTCGGATTGATCGATAAGACCGGGATGCTCGATCGAGCTAACGCGAATCAAACAATCGGTTGAAAGGATCTCCGGCGCCACGACTTCGACCGTGTCGTCGGCGGACGTCGAGGCGGAAACCACGCTCCAATCCGAACCGCTATTGGTGGACCACTCGACTTTCACGTTCTCGAGATTTGTGTGCTCCCACGTAATGCGCACCGTGTCCCCGACGGCGATAAGCTCGCCCCCGTTCGGATACGTCACGTCAACGTCGAAGGCGACGCCCTCGTAGGAGCCGATTTCGGGAGCCGAACCGTCGTAGCTTAAGCCGACGTTCGTGCCCGCGTCGAGAAGCGGACTGCCGACGCGAAGCGCGAAATCGCCGAGCGATTCGGAAATATGAAGCGGGTCTTCGGCGAGGTTGTTCCCGAGTCGCGTCTCGATCGTCGTCGCGCCGGAAAACGTTCCCGCCGTAATCGCGTCGGAGGGGGTGTTGTCGTTGACGAGGTTGTAGCCCTCGGTCAGCTTCACCGTCTTGCCCGTCGCGAGCGGCTCGACGGTAAAGACCGCGTCGGTCGTCGCGTCGATATCGTTGTCGATAATCGTGTTGTTCCGCATATCGACGCGCGTCTCGTCCTGCCCCGTGGTATAAACGTAACCGACGTAATCGGTCGAGGCGCCGTCGTTGTTATAGAACGTGTTGTTGTAAAGTCGCAACTCGCGCCACTCGCCCTTGAAGACGCGATCCGAGCCGTTCATAAACACGTTGTGCTCGTAGATCGTCTTGGCGTAGCATCCGTCGATGCCCACGGCGATTTTCGCGTTGCCGTCGAAAACGCAGTTCCGAACGACGATCGCGGCGGTCGAATCGACGTCGTTGCGATACTTGATCGCCGCGTTGTTGTCGGGATTGGTCGTGGCGACGAAGTTCGTGAACGTGAACCCGTCGATCGTCCAGCCCGATTTTACGCGGAACGCGCGTCCCGTCGCCTCGCCCGTTCCGTCAAGCGTGGTGACGTCGGCGCCGCCCGTCGAAACGATCGCGATACGCTCGTCGCGCGCGGCGGTCGATTCAAAGCTTGTGTAGGTTCCGGGAAGCACCTTAATCGTGTCGTACGGATCGGCGGCGATGATCCCCTCGTTGATCGTCTTAAACGCCTGCGCCTCGGAGGTTCCGTCGCCGCTCGCCGCTACGGAGACGTCCACGTACCACACGCTCGGCGTCGCGCCGGAAGATTGGATGGTGAACGCCGCGTCGGACGTGTCGCCGAAGCTCGATTGGTAGGCATCCATCACGCGCACAAGCGCGGTCGTCGTCGGGTCGTCGGAAACGGTCCAGTAGTACGATCCCGCGTCGCCCGCCACCGACGAGGCGATCGTCGTCCAGCTCGAGCCGTTGTCGGTCGAAAGCTCGATATCGACGGTCGGCGTATATTCGGACGACCACGTAATGTCGTATCCGTCGCCCGCGGTAAGCGTCTCGCCGCCGTTCGGGGCGGTCGTCGTAATCGTGGGCGTTCCGATGCTGAACGTCGCGTCGGAGACGTCGATCACCGTGCCGTCGTCGTTGTCGGAGGCGCGGATCAGGCATTGGTCGGATTCGACGTTCGGCACCGTCCACGTGTAGCGCTCGGTAACGCCCGAGCCGGCGGTCGTGATCGTCGTCCAATCGGTTCCGTTGTTCGTCGAGTATTCGAGCTTCACGTCCGTCACGCCCGCGTCGTCCCACACGATATCCATCGTCGTGCCGTAGCGCCACGTCTCGCCGCCGTTCGGCGTGGTCATGATTATTTCGTGCGAGCTAAAGTCGGTTTGCACGTCGTATTCGCCGAGCGCGGTGTTGCCCGCCCAATACTCGTAGTTGAAATCTTTCGAGTCCAGGAATTGGTAATCGACTCTGCCGTCGAAGGCGACGCGCATAATGGCGACGGTGTTGGACTTGCCGTATTCGTGCACGATGTCGGCGTCCACGCTAAAGGGGTTCATTCCGACGTACACCTCGCCGCTCGCGTTGGTCGTAAACGTCATCTCGGGCGTGTTGTCGTACGTCTTGCTATACCACGTCGAGCCGTCGCCCTCGGATTGGTAAATCGACACGCTCGCGCCCGATATGAGCGCGCCGTCCACGTCGCGGATAGTGATCTTGTTCTCGGCGGGCAAATCCTCGAAGAACGCGTGAAGGTTGCCGGGCGGATAGCCGTTGCCGTCGCTCGCCCGATCGCCCGCGATGAGCTCGAGCGTGTTGGCGGTGTATTCCGAAATGATCTCGTAATTGTCGCCTAAGATTCCCGACTCGGCGCCGTCGTACACATAGTCGCTATAGGCGCCGAGGAAGGGCATATAGGCGGAGCCGGCGACGTATTCGCCGTCCTCCATAATCTCGATGTTCCGATCCGAGC
>WJMR01000280.1 GCA_014727845.1 Ignavibacteriales bacterium | reverse complement strand
GTCCCCTACCATCGCGACGGGCGCGTCGGAGTTCGCGCGCAACCGCTTAATCGCCTCGACCTTCCCATCCGGTTTCACTTCGGCGATCGTCTCGTCGATTCCCAGCTCCTTCGCCACGCGTTCGGCGACTTCGCGTCGGTCGCCCGTGAGCATAACGACGCGCAACCCCAACTCGGCGAGCTCTTCGAGCGCGGGTTTGGCGGAGGCGCGGATCTCGTCGGCGATCTCGAAACGCGCCGCGAGTTTCCCGTCGATCGCCGCGTACGCCTCTCCGATTGCTCCCTCGTCGCTCGTCGGAATCTCGACGCCCTCGCCTTCGAGATACGCGCGCGCGCCGACGAGCACGAGCGAGCCCTCGACCGTTCCCGCCGCGCCCGCGCCCGGTTCGTTATGGAAATCCACGCATTCAAAGACGGGCGCCTCCTCGCGCTCGGCGTAATCTACGACGGCTTTGGCGACCGGGTGCTCGGAGCGCCGCTCGACGGCGGCGACCAATCCGAGCGCGGTATTCGCGTCTCCGTCGAACGTCTCCACGCGAACGACGCGGGGCTTCCCTTCGGTGAGCGTGCCCGTCTTGTCGAAGACGATCGTGCCGACGTTTTGCGATCGCTCGAACGTTTCCGCGTCTTTAAAGAGCATACCCTCGAGCGCGGCGCGTCCCGTCGATACGGCGATCGCGGCGGGCGCCGCCAATCCAAGCGCGCACGGGCACGCGACGATCAACACCGCGACGGCGTTGACAAGCGCCGTCCGGAACGCCTCCTCTCCGCCGAACCACGCCCACGAGGCGAACGTAGCGACGGCGACGCCCACGACGACGGGCGTGAAGATCGACGAAATCTTGTCGGCGGTTTTTTGGATGGGGGGCTTCGATCCCTGCGCCTCCTCCACCATCCGCGCCACGCGGGCGATCGAGGACTCCTCGGCGAGCCGCGAGACGACGTAGGTGAAACTCCCGTCGGCGTTGAGCGTGCCGCCGGCCACCTCGTCCCCCACGCGCTTCGTTACGGGTGAGGATTCTCCCGTGACGGTGGATTCGTCCACCACGCCGACGCCCTCGACGACCTCTCCGTCCGAAGGAACGCGATCTCCGGGGCGAACGATCGCCCGGTCGCCGACGCGTAGTTCGTCGGCGGAAATTTCTTCGAGACCCGAATCGACGACGCGCCGCGCCGTTTCGGGTTTCATCGCGAGAAGCTTGCGGAGCTCGTCCCCCGTCCGTTTCCGCGCCCTACTCTCGACGGTTCTGCCGAGCAGGATGAGCGCGACGATCGTGACGGCGGTGTCGAAGTAAGGAGTCGGCGTCTCGCTCCCGACGGCGACCCATCGCGGCGCGAGCGTCGCGACGACGCTATACGCGTACGCCGATCCGGCGCCGAGCGCCACGAGCGTGTTCATGTCCAAGACGAGTCGTCGGAGGTTCTTCGCCGCGAGGACGAAAAATTCTCTTCCCGGTATCGCGAGTAGAGCGGAAGCCAAGCCCATCGCGACGATCTCGAGTTTGTGTCGCTCGACGCCGATCCACCCCGCGACGTCGTACCACATCGAGAGCATCTCGAAGAGGAAGACGGGAAGCGCGAGGACGAGGGCGGCGAGGAAGCGGCGCCGATACTTGTCGTGCTCGTCGGGTCGCGCGCCGGGGGCGGAGCGTTCGCCTCGGAGCGCGGCGGCGTCTATCTCGTACCCCGCCTCGCCGACGATCCGCTCGACCTCGTCGGGGTCCACCTCGCCGACGACGCGGAACGACGCGACCCGGGAACTAAGGTTGACCGTCGCCTCCTCGACGCCCTCCAACGAGGCGAGGGCGTTCTCGACGCGACGAACGCACGCCGCGCAGTGGATACCCTCGACGGGGGCGGATATCTTTTTGGTCGGAACGCGGGGGCGCGCTCCGATCCGACGAGCTTCGGTCATCCTCTCCTTAGTGATCCATGTGTTGCATATGCACGTCCGTCTTCTCGGGCTTCTTAACGGGGGCCTCGACGACGACCTCGCCCGCGCGCGCGAACGTCAGGACGATCGTCTCGGTCGCGCCGATCTCGATATCATCGAGCGTTCCGATGAGCATAATGTGCTTGCCGCCCGGTTTGAACTCGACCGTTTCGCCCGCGAGTATCGGGATCGCCTCGACCTCGCGCATACCCATAAGGTCGCCGTCCATATACGTCTCGTGCACTTCGGTTATTTTCGCAAGCTCCGACGCCGCCGCAAGGAGCGTGTCCGCCTCGTCGCCGCCGTTGACGAGCAAGAAGTAGCACGCCGTGTTTTGGTTCTTGGCGGAGGGGCGCATCCAGGGCGCTTGGACTTCAAGCGTCGTCGCCGTCGTCGCGCTCGGCGTTTCCGTTATCGGATCGCCGTCGTCGGTCTTCTTATCGTCGCCGCATCCGACGACGACCGCCGCCGCGAGGGCGAGCGTCCATATAGCGTGTTTCATAGTTGTTCCGTTTTTTTGTTAACGTTTGGCGCGGATAAATCGTTCGCTAATCGTCGGCAAGTTTCTTGACGTCCTCGACGATCAGCCGGATGTCCGCGCGGCTACCTATATACTCGTTGCGTATGTTCATCTCGGGATCGACGAGCGTGATTCGATCCGTGTGAGTGAAGAAGTAGATCAAGTCCCCCTCCTCGGTCACGGTCGTGTCGCTCGAAACGGCGACTATGCTCATCTTGTCCATCAGCTTCTCGGTCGTCGGCGCGGCGCCCGAGAGGAACGCCCAGTTCTCGTCGTCGATGCCTCGGACGCGGATATACTCGCGGAGGACTTCGGGCGTGTCTCGCTCGGGGTCGAAGGTGATCGTCGCGAATCGGACTCCTTCGATATCTTCCTTCGCGAGCGCCTCTTGGAGCATCTGCATGCTGTGGGTGGTCATCGGGCAGATGTCGGGGCAGTTCGTGAAGACGAATCCGACGAGCGTTATCTCGCCCTCGAAATCGTTCGGAAAAACGACGGCGTCGCCGTTTTGGTCGATCAGCTCGAACTTCTCGTCGCCGATAAATTCTTTTTGGGGAAGCGGGTCCTCGCATCCGACGAGGGCGGCGGCGAGGAGGATGATCCAAAGACGTTGCATAGTGGGTTCCACATTATATAATAGATAGGGGGGAGCGTCGCCGCTCGGACGAATATACGAAAGCCGTCGCGGAATCGAAACGCTAATCGGCTCGACGAACGACGCGGAAGCCGACGCGCCAACATCTCGAGTAGGGATCGCGGGGTTCGCGATTCCAAACGAGAAGCGGCTCGGCGCCCATCATCCACCCGCCGCCGCGCGCCGTGCGTTTCCCTTCGATCCCGGAGGCGGGTCCTCGCGGATCGGCGGTCGGGCGCTCGGCGTAGTAGTCGGGGCGATAGAAATCCCAACACCACTCCTTCACGTTGCCGCTCATATCGTAAACGCCGAGTTCGTTCGGAAGCTTTGCCCCGACGGGACGCGGGGCGTCGAGGAGGAAATTGGCGACGAGCTCGGCGGAATCGGCGCCGGCGTAACGGAATCCTCTTCCCTCGGCGCCGCCGCGCGCGGCGTATTCCCATTCGGCTTCGGTCGGCAAGCGGTAGCCCGACGCGTCGAAATCGCACTCCACGCGGCTCGGCTCGACTCGGTAGCAGGGGTCGAGTCCTTCGCGCTCGCTCAGCGCGTTGCAGAACTCGACGGCTTCGAACCACTCGACGAACTCGACGGGGAGGTCGTCGCCGCGATGTCGGGAGGGGGAGACGCCGAGGACGGCGCGCCATTGGGCTTGAGTAATTTCGGTTTTCGAGATCAGAAACGAGGAGACGATCGTCTCGCGACGCGGCGTTTCGTCGGGGTCGGTCGCGTCCGCCGTTTCGGCGCCCATAAGGAACGAGCCGCCTTCGACAAGAACGAAGGCGACGAGCGGTTTGGATTCGTCCGCGGGTGGGTCGGGGTCGGAGGTCGCGTCGTCGCATCCGATAACGAAAAGCGCGACGAGGGCGAGATTATTCCAGCGCGTCATAGATCGCGTCGAGAAGCTCTTCTCGCGAGTAGGGTTTGGGCAAAAAGCTCGCGAACCCCTCGTCGAGGAAGTCGCGGCGGTCGCCGTCGAGCGCGTAGCCCGTGACGGCGATAACCGGCGTCTCGGCGTTGAGCGGGATCTTGCGGATTCGCTTTGTCGCCTCGACGCCGTTGATGCCCGCGCCAAGGTTGATGTCCATCAACACGACGTCGAACCGTCGTTCGCCCGCCAGGCGCGTCGCCTCTTCGCCCGTATGCGCGACTACGATCCGACAGTTCGCCGAGCCGAGGAATATCTTGGCGACTTCGACGTTGGTGCGGTTGTCCTCGACGATAAGCGCGGAGAATGCGGAGCGCGATTGCGCGCGTTTGCCCGGCGCCTTCTCCTCCTTCGATGCGTCGGCGGCGGGCAACGAAACCGTAAAGACCGATCCGACGCCGATTTCGCTGGCGACGTGGATCTTGCCGTTCATCTTTTCGACGAGGCGCTTGGCGATCGCCAAGCCCAATCCGCTCCCCTCGAAGTGTCTGCCCAATCCCTCGCTGGCTTGTCGAAACTCCTCAAAGACGACGTCGAGCTTGTCGGGGTCGATGCCGACGCCCGTGTCGCGCACGGAGATCTCGACGCTCTCGTCGGTTCGTCGTACGACGACGTTCACGCCGCCGTCGATCGTGTATTTAATCGCGTTATCCACCAAGTTCTCCAAGACGCGCGAGATCATCGTCGGCGTTCCTTTAGCGCTCGCGTCGTCCGCGATCGTCGTTTCCAATTTCAAGTCGTTTTGCTCGGCGACGGGTCGGAAGGTTTCGGCGACGTTCTCGACGACCTTCGAGACGCGGACGGGCTTGAGGTCGTAGTTGACGGGGCGGGATTCGAGCTGCGCGTATTCCAGAATCGCGTGGAGCGTGTTCATTAAACGCCGGGCGGAAACGCGGATCTTCTTGGCGTATTCCCTATCGACGTCATCCTCCAGCGATTCCTCCAAATGGCTCGACAAACCGATGACGCCGTTCATCGGCGTGCGGATTTCGTGGCTAAGATTGGCGAGAAGCGACGACTTAAGCCGATCGCTTTCCTCCGCGCGTTCTTTGGCTTCGAGCAATTCTCGCTCGACGCGCTTGCGCTCGGTTACGTCCTCGCCGATGACGACGTAGCTCGTCGGTTTGCCGCGCTCCATAACGGGCGAGACGGAAACGTCGTGCCAGAAGAGCTCGCCGTTCTTTTTTCTGTTCGGAAACTCGCCGCCCCATTCCTTACCTTGGGACGTGACGGCGATGAAGTCTTCGTCCACGTTGTCGGGCATACCTTCGGCGGCGAACATCCGAGGATCCCGCCCCATCACTTCTTCGGGCGTGTATCCCGTAATCTCGCAGAATTTAGGATTGACGTAGGTGATCGCCCCGTTGTTATCAAGCGTCATAATCGACGCGGGCGATTGCTCCATCGCTCGCGTGAGGGAGAGCATCTGTTTCTCGCGCTCTTTGTGCTCGGTGAGATCGAACGCCATGGCCATACCGCCGACGATGTTCTCTTCGGCGTCGCGGAGGACGCGGGTCGAGAAGACGGCGTTGAGTTCGGCGCCGTCGGTTCGGGTAACGACGACTTCGAGACGGTCGATTCCCTCGCCGAGCGGATTGGGTTTCTCGCCGAGTTCGTCGCGGACGCGTTCGCTCGTAAGGTCGCAGACGTTTTTCCCGATCAGTTCGAGGGGGTCGAAGCCGAAGAGTCGGGCGAACTCGGGATTGACGAAGGTGATCTCGCACTTGTCGTTGAAGTTGCAAACGCCCTCGACGGCGATCTCGATCATTTCGCGGAACCGGCGTTCGCCGCGTCGGAGCGCCTCCTCGAAGGAGCGACGCTCGTCCACGTCGTTGATCGAGACGACCAGCTTCACGTCGTCGCCGAATTCGAGGCGGCGAACCGAGACGATCGCCCAGAAGACTTTGCCGGTTTGATCGCGGAGTCGCGTTTCGATCTCGGAGACTTCGCCGCGCGCGCCGAACGCCGCGAGGAACTCGGAACGCCTGAGCGAGTCGGCAAAGAGGTCGCCGAGAATCTTTTCCCGTAGCTCCTTGGCTCCGCCGAAGTATTCCCGCGCGGCGGCGTTGCCGTATTCGACGGCGTGCCGTTCGGCGTCGGCGAGGAGAATCGGATAGGTCGCCGCGTCGAGCGCGCTTTCGAGTTGCGCCCTGCTTTCGACGAGCTCGCGCCGATGCTCGACGCGCTCGGTTACCCGCTCCAAGAAGACGACCACGCCGCCGACTCCCCCCTCGACGGTGAACCACGGATAACAATCGAAACGATACCAGTCGATCGATCCGTCGGCGCGCGCGATTGGCTCTTCCTCCGCCGAAAAACCCTCGCCCTCGATCGCCCGCGAGACAATCTCGCGCCATCTCGGCGGGACGTTCGAAACGATCGCAAAGAGTCCCTCGTCTCCGTTACTCGGCGTCGGGTGTTCGTCCACCCACCGTTTGCTGGCTCGGAGGAGTCGGAGTTCGCGGTCGAAGATGGCGACGGCGGCGGGCACGTGTTCGATGAAACGGGTGAGTAGTTTTTCGGAGGCGTAGCGGGCGCGCTCGGCGCGTTTGCGTTCGGAGGCGTCCCGCATCACGCCCATCACGCGCACCTCGCCCTCCTCGACGCCGCCAATGGACGTCGTGGTAACCTCGAGATCGACCAAGCCGCCGTTCTTATGCAGTATCCGGATCTCGTAGCTGCCGGGTATCCGCTCGCCCGATTGCCGCGCGCGATACCGGTTCTCGATGATCTCTTTGGATTTCCGGGGAAGGAGGACGTTGAAGTCGAACTCGGGGGAGATTACCTCGTCGTAGTCGTAGCCCGTAATCTCGCAAAAGCGCGGGTTGACGTATTCGTACCGACGACCGTTCAGCACGTAAACCGCGTCGAAGGAATTTTGTATGAGGAGATCGAACAGCCGCGCCTTTTCCTCGCGTCCGCCCGCCGCGTCCCGTTCGGCATGGAGCGAGGCGTTTTCTTTTCTTAATCGCTGAAGCTCTTCCGTGAGCTTTGAATCGTCCATAGTGTTCCCCTTACTGGTAGGCGCGCTCCGTTCGCCCGCGGTTCCTTCGGAATAACTACGTCAACCGAAATACTCTATCCTCGTTGTCCAACCATCCCGATTATCCAACAAGAGCTTTTCTCGATTAGTCTCTATAAACCCCTGTTTTAATGGAGCCACTTACTACTATAGTATTAAACAATAATAATAATATCAAGATGTGCGCTACATCACAAATAGTGATTTTCAATGTTTGTCCGACGGCGTATTCCTACGCAAGGACAATCTCGAAAGCCGACTATCTATTATGTATGCGACGCAGGCGCCGACGGCGTAGCGGAGGAAATCCACCCACAGGAAGCCCGATCCGAGCAGG
>WJMR01000279.1 GCA_014727845.1 Ignavibacteriales bacterium | reverse complement strand
GTTTCCTCCAATCCCTCGAGCGCCGAGGCGAGTTGATCGTCGTCGAGCGAGGCGCGGAGATTCTCCAACGCGCTCAGCGCCCGTTTGGCGCTCGCGTGATACGCCTCCCGTTCGGGCGCTTTATTCTGCTTTTCTTTCGCCGCCATATCGTTCCCCGTGATTAGCCGATCGCGCCCGACGACGCGCGCCGTTGGCGCGCCGAGGGCGCCTACCGCGAATATACAAAATATCCGGACGGAGGAAACCGTCGCCCGAGCGACGGCTCGACTCACCAAAAAACGACGTAGAGTGCGACGACGCCGATAAGCACGGCGGCGCCGGCGTATTTGGCGCTCGGGGCTGGCGTCATATCAAAGTCGGGCGGATCCTCGTCGAGCGCGGGGGTCTCGCGCGGATTGAGAATCGTCATCACGGTCATCGTCGCGACGATAGCGCCGAAGGTGATCGCCATATGGTTCAGAAAGGCGACCTCGGGCGCGAAGAAGAGGAGCGCGCCGTACACGATCGGGGAGAGGAAGAGCGCGACGACGGCGGCGTTGGCGGGCGCGCGGCGGACGACGAATCCGAACAGGAACGCCGCGACCACGCCCGGCGAGATGAATCCCCAAATCATTTGGATGTATTGGAACACGCCCTCGAACTCGCCCGGCAACGGCGCGAGCAGGCATCCGACGACGACGAACGCGCCCGTGGCGATCCTGCCGATTTTCACGAGCGATGTATCGTCAACGTCGGGGTTAATGTGCCGGCGGAAAAGGTCCATCGTGAAGATGGTCGAGGCGCTGTTGAGCATCGAGTCCAAGCTGCTCATCACGGCGCCGAAGAGAGCGGCGAACATCACGCCGCGCAATCCGACGGGCACGAGGTTTTTGATGAGGATCGGATACGCTTGGTCGCCGTCGGCGATTTGGTTCCCGTAGAGTTGGAGCGCCATAATGCCGGGGAAGACGATGATGAACGGGATGATAAGCTTAATGCCCGCGGCGAGGAGCGCGCCCTTCTGCCCTTGCGCCAAGCTCTTGGCGCCGAGCGTGCGTTGGGTGATGAACTGGTTGCATCCCCAATAGAAAAAGTTCGGAATCCAGATGCCGACGATGAGCGCGGTCCACGGTATTTCGCTATGCTCGGCGGGGAGGACGACGTGGAGCTTGCCGGCGGAGGCGTCGAGGAAGGCGCGTACTCCGCCGACTTCGCCGAGCGCGACGACGGCGACGAACGCGCCGCCCAAGAGGAGCGCCGCGCCTTGGATGAGATCCGACCAGACGACCGCCTTCAAGCCGCCATAGACGGTGTACACGCCCGCGATGGCGCCGATGAGCCAGATGCCCGCGTAGAGGTCGAGGCCGAAAATCGCCTCGAGCCCGATCGCGCCCGAATAGAGCACGGCGGCGATGGCGACGCCGACGTAGGCGATCATCATATACGTCGCCATAACGGTGCGGGCGAATCCGTTGAAGCGGCGCTCGAGAAATTCGGGCATCGTGAATACGCCGAGCTTGAGGAACGCGGGGAGCATCACGAGGGCGACGACGACGAGGACGACCGCGGCGATCCACTCGTAGCTGGCGATGGCGAGCCCCGCCTCGCCGAATCCCGCGCCCGCCATCCCGACGAAGTGCTCGGTCGAGATGTTCGAGGCGATGAGCGAGAAGCCGACGAGCGACCAAGTTAAGCCGCGACCCGCGAGAAAGTAATCGACGTCCGTACGTTCGCCGCGAGAGGCGTAGAGCGAGACGGCGACGACGATCGCCAGAAATCCGATAAACGCGACCGCGTCAACGAGGGTTAAGTCCATCGGCGCCTACGCTCGCGTCGCGAATACTTCGAAGGAACGGAGCACCACGCTCGTGCTCTCCACTTTCTTACTCTTATAGGTGCTGAACTCGACGGGGTGGACGACGTAGTAGTTGCCGAGCGGAATCTTAATCGCGACGGCGAGTTTGTGCCCGAACGGCACGTCCTCCTTCTCGAGGTCGGCTTTCACGGCTTTCTCGGAGACGGTGCTGTCGCGCGGATCGACGCTCAGGAGCGTGATGCGGATCCGCTCGACGTCGTCGGGTTTCAGCTGGATCATCTTGTCCTTCTCGCCGACCGTTCGTTTAACGATGATCAGCTCGTAGTCCTTTTCTTTCTTAACGACCTCGCGTATCCCCTTGATGACTTTGTGGAGGTCGAATAATTCCTTCGCCATAGTCGCCTATATATCTTGTAGGATTATGGTTATCCAAGCGGTTAATTATCGGAATTTCGCGTAAGAAAAACAACGCCGCCCGCTCGCGCGCTTCTCGCGCCTCGTTACTCCGGTTCGCCGAAGACGGTGATTTTCGGAGCGCGGGGTCCGTCGATTTCTCGGAGATTCTCGAGCGCGTCCTCTTGGAGGCGGAAGAATCGGAATCCATAGAATTGCGGATTCTTCCGATCTCGCTGTTGGTCGCGGTAGGAGACGAGCGTCTGCTTCTTCACCTCGGGGGTCGTCGAGTGAACGAAATAAACGACGCCGTCCTCGACGGAGATCAGCCCGACGTGCCCGACGTAGGTGTCGGTCGGCGCGGCGCCGCGCACAATGTTGACGAAGTCGCCCGTTTTCAGTTCCGGAAGCGCGCGCTCCAGCTCCTCGCGGGGCAGGTAGGACCACGAGAGATCTTGGACGGGGACGTCCGTCTCGATTCCCGACTTGGCGAAGAACGTGGCGCGGTCGATCCGCGTTTCTACTTCGACGAGCGTTTCGCCCGCGATCTCCTCGGTGACGTTCTCGATCAGCCACGAGTTGTTGACCGTCCAATCCGCCTCGGTGTAGTGGTTGCGCGTGGTGTATCCGACGACGCCGTTTTTATAGCGGATGCGTTGCAACATCGCGAAGAAGGATTTCCAATCGTGCGCGAGCGCCATCGCGTAGGTGTGCTCGCTGAAGACGACGCAGTCGCTCATACCGAGACAGAAGAGTGGCTGCTCGTCGAATATCTCGAACGGATACTCGCCGAGGAGGTAGATGTCGTAGGGTTGCCCGACGTTCTTGAGGGCGAGCGCTTGCACGCGGTCGCGGAGGTCGGGGTGTTTGGCGCGCATATAGCCGAGGAATCGATCGATCTCCTTCGGCTCGAATTCGTAGAGGTTCTTCGACTCGAATTCCTTCGCCTCGTCGAGCGAGAGGTTCGCCTCTTGGGCGGCGGCGCGTTCGCGCTCGGTGAGAACGACGTCGGGAGAGCACGCCGCGAGGGCGAGGGCGGCGAGAACGAGGAGGGTGGGTCGGCGCATCGGGGCGCTCCTTTCGATTATCAATAAAACGACGCGCGCGTTTAAACGACGCGCGGCTTTTCCTTTTGCGTTTAAATTATCTATTTTTTATAGATATTGAAAATTTCGGGTATCCGAAGCAAAGCAACTCCGAAGAAAGCGAAACGACTATGAGCGACATCGTAACCGAAGCGGGCGAACGCGTAACGGAACTGCTCGCCGAAGGGCTGGACGAGAAGTTCACCTTCCACAATATCGACCACACGATCGAGGTCGTCGAGAACGCGCGCCTGATCGGCGAGGAGACGGGGCTCTCGGCGGAGGACCTCGAGGCGACGCTGATCGCCGCGTGGTTCCACGACGCCGGCTTCGTCCGATCCTACGACGACCACGAGACCGAGAGCCAAAAGCTGGCGCGCGCGTTCTTGGAGGAGAAGGGCTACGCCGAGGAGCGGATAAAGACCGTCGAGAAATTGATCGGCGTCACCCGCCTCGACGAGGAGCCGGAAACCCCCGCCGAAAAAACGATCGCCGACGCCGACTTGCTCCACCTCGGGCGGAAAGGGTATCGGAAGAAAGAGGAGGCGCTTCGCTACGAGTGGCATGCCAAGCTCGGCAAGAACGAGAGCGCCGTCGAATGGTCGCGCTCGAACATCGCCTTCCTCGAACGACACGAGTTCCACACCGAGTTCGCGCGGAAGAATTTCGACGAGCGCCGACTGAAGAACGTCCAAAAGGCGAAGGGGCGCTTGACCGAGTATATCCAAGAAGAGTTGTCCGCCGCGCAAGAGGGGAAGAAGGACCGACTCGCGCCGCTCGACGCGAAGGGGACCGTGCCCCGCACGAAGAAGACCGACCGAGGCGTCGAGACGGTCTTTCGGATCACTTCGCGCAACCACATCTCGCTCAGCGGCATCGCCGATAGCAAGGCGAATATGATGATCTCGGTTAACGCCATCATCATCTCCATCGTTATCGGCACGCTCGTCGGGCAGCTCGACGCCTACCCGCATCTGGTCGTCCCCTCGATTCTCTTGCTCGCCGTCTGCCTCACGACGGTGATTATGGCGGTGATTTCGACCAGACCGAAGGTTACCGAGGGGCGCGTGAGTCGCGAAGATATCGCCGAGCGGAAAGGGAACCTCCTGTTCTTCGGCAACTTCCACAATATGCCGTTGGACGATTACGAGGTGGGGATGAAGGAGCTTATGACCGACGCCGACTACCTCTACGGCAGCATGATCCGCGACGTCTATTTCCTCGGGAAGGTGCTCGAACGGAAATATCGATTCCTTCGCTATAGCTACGACGTTTTCGCGGTCGGGTTGGCGTTGGCGGTCGCGGCGTTCGTGGCGGCGTTCGCATGGGGCGGCGTATGAAAACGCTCTATATCGTGCGGCATGCGAAATCGAGTTGGGACTATCCCGAGTTGACGGACTTCGAGCGCCCGCTGAACAAACGCGGCAGGCGCGACGCTCCGTTTATGGGCGCGCTCTTGGCGGATCGCGGCGACGTCCCCGAATTGCTCGTCGCCTCGCCCGCCACTCGGGCGGCGGCGACGGCGAGAGCGTTCGCCGAGGCGTTCGGGCGGGATTTCGACGAGGTCGTCGCTCTGCCCGCGCTCTACGAGGCGGACGTCGATTCCTACCTCGAGATCGTTCGCGGGGTGGACGATTCGTACGGCTTGGCGATGTTCTTCGGACACAATCCCGAGACGACCGAGCTCGCCGAGCTCCTCACGGGCGAGACGATCGACAACGTGCCCACCGCGGGCGTCGTCGGCGTCGAGGCGAACGTCGAGACGTGGAAGGACGTCGCGCCCGACAATTGCCGGATGAAGTTCTTCGACTATCCGAAAAAATACAAATCCAAAAAACGATAACGGGCGCGCCCCGCGCCGACAACCGAGGTTCGACGTGGCGGATTATTTCGATCGAGAGTTAAGCTGGCTTTCCTTTAACGAACGGGTTCTGCAAGAGGCGAAGGATCCGAACAACCCCTTGGCCGAACGGCTGAAGTTCCTCGCCATTTTCTCCTCCAATCTCGACGAGTTCTTTCGCGTACGCGTCGCCTCGTTGCGGACGCTCCTCCGACTGAAATCCAAGCGCCGGAAGAAGCTCGACTTCGATCCCGCCGAGTTGCTCGACCGAATCCACGCGACGGTGAAGCGACACCAAGAGGAGTTCGGGCGGATCTACGCGGAGGAGGCGCTGC
>WJMR01000035.1 GCA_014727845.1 Ignavibacteriales bacterium | reverse complement strand
GCGCGTTGGTGCGCCATCGAGGCGACGTTGACGATCCGAGAAGGAGCGCTTGCTTTAAGCAACGGCAGGAGTTTCAGCGTAAGCGCGAAGGGGGCGAGGTGGTTGATCTGAAACGTCGCTTCGTTGCCGTCCTCCGTCTCGACGCGCTCGTTCATAAACACGCCCGCGTTGTTCAGCAACACGTGGAGCCGGTCGAGCCGAGCGAGTATCGCGTCCGCCATTTGCTTGACTTCGGATAGCGACGCGTAATTCGCGCGGAACGTTCCCGCCGGCGCCTTGCCCGTCTCCTTCTCCAACGCCTCCGCCGTCCTCGCGAGCTTCTCGTCGCTTCTGCCGTGGAGGTAAACGTCGGCGCCCTCCTCGAGCAAGCGTTTCGCCGTTTCCGTTCCGATGCCGTCGGTCGCGCCCGTAACAAGAATCGTCTTGGTATCGCTCATTTGGTTCTCTCCATATTGGTTTTCGCCCTTTCGCAAAAATACAAATCATATCGAGTCGAACAAACGCCGCGTTGCATATTGCCGAGAAAAGCGAGAAATTGTCGTAAAATCGAGAGGCGATGATGAAACGGTCGATCCTTTTCTTCGCGGCGGCGCTGGCGTTCGAAACGTTCGCGCAAACCGCGACGGTCTATTATCCCCTCGCCGAATGGCGGGCGACGACGCCGCTCGAAGGCGAGGGGCGAGTGGATTACGGCGAGGAGTTCGGCGTTTTTCGGAACTCCGGCGGCTCGGTCTTCCGCCTACCCGCCGACGGCGAGGAAGGGGAGCCGCTGGCGATCGCCTACGCGATAGTCGAACGGACGACCGACACGACGGCGACGCTTGCGATCGAGCGCCTGCGCGTTTTGCCCGAGCTCGAGCCGCGCGTCGGGGACTACGTAACGCTTCCCTCCATCCCGCCGAATCTCGCCTCCGAGTCGCCACTCTTCGATTTGGCGCGCCGTCGCGTCGAGATGGCGGATATCCGAGACCGACTCTTTTTCGATTGCGAGGACGCGCTCCTCTCGCCCGACTCGACTCGTCTCGGACGCGTCGTCCAAGCTATGCTGGCGGATATCCGGTTCGTCGCCGACGCGATGCTCGATCAAGGGAGGATCTCGGCGACGATCGACGCGGGCGCGTTCAAGGGGATGTCGGTCTATCAAGCGATGGAGGAGAGCGACGCGGAGGACGTGGAGCGGTTTCTGGCGAACGTCGCCGAGAACGTCGATCGCTACGCGGGCAGGCGGTGGAAGCTCACGGCGATCTACGCCTCGTGGCTCGCGCTCGGCGCCGAGTAATCCAAAAAAAGGCGAGCCCTTCGCCGAGCTCGCCCGTAAACGTTTTGCGGCGCGCGCTATGCCGCGCTATCCTTCTTCCTCGACGCCACAAAGAAAAACGCGGGAATGACGAAGAGGGTGAGGACCGCCGAGACGATCAATCCGCCGATACTCACTATACCGAGCGGCGCGCGCATCTCGCTACCCGCCGCGCCGATTCCCAACGCCAACGGGAGCATACCGAGAATAATCGCCGCCGTGGACATGATGATCGGCTTGAGCTTCGTCGGCGCCCCCTCGATCAGCGCCTCCTTCGCCGACATCCCTTTCTCACGGATAAGGATGTTCACGTAGTCGAGGATCAAGATCGCGTTGTTCACCACGATGCCGATGAGCATAATGATCGCCATCATCGAGGAGATCCCGAGCGCGACGTTCGTATGGAAGAGCGCCGCTAAAACGCCGATCAGCGCCAAGGGGAGCGTCAGCAGAATGAACAGGGGCTGCAGGAAACTCTCCAACAACGCCGCCAACAACATATAGGTGAGCACGACGGCGAGCGCGAAGGCGAAGATCATATCCGCGATCATCTCGTTCATCATCTCGACGTTGCCGCCCCACGTAAAGCGATAGCCGGGGGGCAGGTCGATCGACTCGAAGCGACGCTCGATCTCCGAAGTGACGTCGCCGAGCGGCGTGCCTTGCGCGGGCGAGCCGGTGAACTGGATCGAGGTGTACTTGTCGCGGTGGAGGATTTTCGTGTAGCCCGAGGTGAACTCCACGTCCGCCAATTGCGAGAGTCGATAGGGAACGCCGTTCGGCGCGACGAGCGCGATCGATCCGATCTCCTCGGGCGAATCGACCGACTCGTCCTCGAGCGTGATCGTTACGTCGTATTCGTCGCCTTCCTCGCGGTATTGGGTGGATTCGATTCCCTCGACCGCCGCGCGCACCGTGAGCGCCAACATCTGCACGCTCATCCCCGTTTCGGCGAGCGTCTCGCGCTTCGGGGAGACGGTGATCTCGGGTTTGCCCGCGCGGCTACTGTTGTCGAAGTTGACGAGCCCGGGCGTGTCCTTAATCTTCTCGACGGCGACGTCCTTCAGCGCCTCGAGTTTTTCGACGTTTTGACCGAGCAGCGAGAACTGAATCGGCGCGCCGCCCGCGCCCATCTCCGAGCCGTAATCGACGGTGATGCGCGCGTTGGGAACCGAGGCGAGCCGCTCGACGAACTCCTGAATTATCTCGTCCAGCCCCCGGTCGCGGTCCTTAGCGTCGGTCACCGTCACGTCCATCCGCGCCACGTTCGCGCCCGTGTTCAGGTCGCTGATCTTGCCGAGCGAGACGACGATCTGCTCGAGGTCTTCGTCCTCCTTTAATCTCGACTCGATCTCGCGGATCGTCGCCGCCGTCGCCTCCAGGTTGTAGCCGACGGGCAACTCGACTTCGATCTTAATCTTGCCGTCGTCGCTCCGAGGCATGAACTCCGTTCCGAGCCGAGGACCGTACACCATCACCGCGACGACGAAGAGCGCGAACGATGCGCCGATAACCGACCAGGCGACGAGCTTACTCTTGAGCGTCCACGAGAGCGCGCGCCGATAGGCGGCGTCCCACGAGGCGAACGTCGAATAGAGCCGGTCGCGTAGCTTATTGGGCTTTCGTCGCTCGGGCAAAATGAGCGAGGCGAGCATCGGGGTGAGGGTGAAGGAATAGACGAGCGAGAAGACGGTCGCGAACGACGCCGCCAGCGCAAGCTCGCGGAGGAACATCCCGACGATGGAGGACATATTCGCGATGGGAAGGAAGACGACGAGGTTCGTCAGCGTCGCCCCGATTACCGCGACGGCGATCTCGGAGGTTCCCGTGTTCGCCGCCGCCTTGTTGTCCTTGCCCATCGTCTTATGTCGGAAGATGTTTTCCAGGACGACGACCGAGTTGGCGACGAGCACGCCGACCGAGACCGAGAGTCCCATCAGCGTCATCATATTGAGCGTTAAGCCGGCGACTTGCAACAAGAGGAAGGTCGAGATAATCGAGCCGGGCATCGTTAGCGCGACGATAATCGTCGAGCGGAAATCCGCCAAGAAGAATAGGAGCACGATCGAGGTGAAGACCACGCCGAGGATCACGTTGCTCATCGTGTCCTCGAACGTCGCGCGCGTAAAGGCGGACTTGTCGTTGACGACGTCGAGCTTCACGCCGGGCGGCAGCGCCGCCTCGATCTCGGGCAGCTCCTCCTTGATCGCGTCGGCGACCTCGACGACGTTGCCGTCGGGCGCTTTAACGACGCCGAGCTTGACGACGTCTCCCTCGCGGATGTTTTTCTCGACGTTAAAAAAGATGGCGCGCTGCCGGACGTCTTTGCCCGCGTCCCGTACGTCGGCGACGCGCGAGAGGCGCTTCAAGCCGAACGGAGTGGGGACGCGCAAATTGCGGAGCGCCTCGACGGCGTCGTATTCCCCTTGGACGCGGACGGTGTATTCTTGATCGTCGCGCTGGAAGTAGCCGCCGGGAAGGTTGACGTTCTCCGTCGCGAGGATTTGCATCAGTTGCGGCAACGAGATCATGTTCTCGAAGACGAGCCGATTGTCGAACGTCACGCGGATCTCCCGCTCTTGTCCGCCGAGGATATCGACTTTGGCGACGCCGTCGATTTGCGAGAAGCGATCCTTGAGTTCCTCGTCGGCGAGTCGGTAGAGTTCGCGCGCGTCGGCGCCGTAGAGCACGACGTCCACGATCGGCATCGCGGCGAAATCCACTTTTTGGATGATCGGATCGTGCGCGTTGTCGGGCAACTCGTTGGCGATCTGATCGATCTTGTCCTTCACCTCTTGGTTGGCGACGTCGATGTCTTTGTCGAGTTCGAATTCGACGACGACGATCGACGCGCCGTCGAGCGAGTAGGATTCGAGCCGCTTTATTTGGCTAACGGTCGAGACCGCGTCCTCGACGCGGTTGGTGATGAGCGTTTCGACTTCTTTGGGACCCGCGCCGGGATAGACCGTTTGAATCGAGACGAACGGAATCTCG
>WJMR01000278.1 GCA_014727845.1 Ignavibacteriales bacterium | reverse complement strand
CTCTTGCGCCACTCGGTAGAGGTTGATTTCGGCGTCGTGCGGCAACTCCACATCCGAGAGCCCGATCGAGGAATACTCGACACGGAGACCGTTTTCCGCCCCGATCTCGTCGCAATATTGTTGGAGGGATTCGTCGAGCCCGAGCTGTTCGAGGTAGGGGGAGCTGAGCTGATACGCCATTCGCCTAACGGCGCGTATCGATCCCGTGAGAAGCGAGGCGATCCGGTCGAGCCGCTCGCGCGTTTGGTCGTCGCAGGCGCCGTCGTCGAAGAGGGTGGCGCAGTGTATTTTCAACGTCGAGAGGGTTTGCGCGAGGTCGTCGTGGAGGTCTCGGCTCACGCGTTGGCGCTCGTTTTCCTGCGCTTTGATAAGCTCTTGGGTGAGCGAGCGAATCTGCCGCTCGGCTTCCATGCGCTTGGTGACGTCCCGCGAGACGGTGAGCGTGGCTGGCTTGCCGTCGTACGTCACGAACGTGGCGATCATCTCGACGGGGAAAACGCTCCCGTCGCGTCGTTGTTGCTCGCCGTGATACACGACGCGCCCTTCCTCCGCGAGCCGTTTCCTCGCCGCCTCCACGGCGGGCGTACGTTGTTTCGGGAGCAGTTTCAGCGCGTTCTTTCCCACCAGGTCGGATTTCTCGTAGCCGATGCGCTCGTAGGCGGAGCGGTTGCAGTCGATGATGTAGCCCTCGCGATCGGTAAGAAACACGGCGTCCTCGGCGCCGTTAAAGAGCGTCTCGTATCGGTCGTAGAGCGCCTTAAGTTCTCGGTTAACCTCTCGCAACTCCTCGTTGATTTTAACGATCGCGTCGTTCTTTTCCGCCAACATTTTATTCGCTTGCTTTCGGATGCGGACGCGGTTCCAGAAGACGAGGACGAGGACGAAGAAGAGGGCGGAGAGCGCGATGAAGAAGTCGCGATAGAGCCGTTGTTGGTCGGCTTCGAGTCTCGATATGTAGTTCTGCTTCTCCTCGTTCTCGTAAATGGCTTGGAACTCGGCGAGTTTGTGGCGCATGTCGGCGTCGGCGAGGGAGTCGGCGAGCGCGGCGCTTTGCTTGTGGAATTCCAGCGCTTGGGCGGGCAACCCGAGTTGTTCGTAGGCGTCGGCGGCGAGACGTATAGCGGCGAGCGTTTGCGGCGCGTTTTCAATTCGGTTCGCCTCGTCGATCGCTTCGCGCGCTTGTTCGAGCGCGTCGTGGGGACGTCCCATGTCGAGATAGGCGGCGCCGAGATTGACGAGCGCTCGGATACGTTCGGCGGCGGCGTCGATGCGCTCGTCGATGGCGACGGCGCGGAGGAGATATTCGACGGCGTGTTCGGTTTCGCCCCGCATAAGGTGTAGCTCGCCGAGCGTGCGATAGGCGCGCGCCGCGTCGGCGGCGGCGTGTTTGTTCTCGAAGATTTCGAGCGCCTCGTTGATCGACGCTTTGGCGGCGAAGAGTTCGCCGAGTCGCATTCTCGCTTCGGCGGCGCTCATCATAGAGCGCGCGGCGGCGAGATCGTCGTCGCGTTCCGTTTCGAGATCGTAGGATTTCAGATGGAACCGGAGCGCCTTGCGGTAGATTCCGAGCTCGACGTAGAGTTCGCCGAGGTTCCGATAGAGTTCCGCCTCGGCTTTGGCGGAGACGCCGCGATCGAGCGAGCGGAGCGCCTCGAAGTAGAGGTCCAACGCGCGGTCGTATCCGCCGAGCGCGGCGTACGCCTTGCCCGACGCGGCAAGCCCGCGAACGACGCCCTCGCGGTAGTCGATCTCGTCGGAAAGCTCGTGGCACGCCTCGGCGTATTGCAAACTCAAGCGCGGCGAAAAGAGCTCGGCGTGTTGGGCGAGGTGCAACAGCAGATCGGCTTTGGTCGCGCCCTCGGCGTCTTCGGCGAGCGCCGCGAGCGAGTCGAGCGTTTCGACGACGTCGGACGCGTCCTCGTACGTCGTCGGATGAGGACGCGCGCTTTCGGCGACCAATAGTAACGCGGCGACTAATACGGCTCGTGCCATACCCGGCTACCTATTGCTTATGATAATCCGTCGCGACCCCCCGGCCGCGAGTTTATTCGGATATCCGATATAGCAACATGCTCGCCCTCCCCTTGGGTAAATACGGCGGTGATAGAGAGCGGATTCCCTCGGTTCCACAACCATCGGGAAACTATCGAAGATCGTTGATAATATAAAAGAAAATACAATCATATAAAACATCCCGAGCGTTTTCGACAATTTTAGCCGACGCGCTCTTTCGCGCCCATAGAGGGTTTATATTAATAAAACTTTTAATAACTTGCATCCCAATCTTCAAATCAAAATTGAGTCGATATGGACGTCGAAATTCTCTCTCGCATTCAATTCGCGTTCACGGTGGGGTTCCACTATATCTATCCGCCGCTGAGCATCGGTCTAGGCATTATCCTCGTGATAATGGAAGGGACCTACCTCAAAACGGGCAATAAGCTCTACGAGAATATGACGCGCTTCTGGGTGAAGGTCTTCGCGCTCACCTTCGCGATGGGCGTCGCCACGGGCATCGTTATGGAGTTCGAGTTCGGCACCAACTGGGCGCGGTATTCCCGGTTCGTGGGAGACGTCTTCGGATCGGCGCTCGCCGCCGAGGGTATCTTCGCCTTCTTCTTAGAGTCGGGTTTCCTCGCCATTTTGGTTTTCGGATGGGATAAAGTCTCGCCTCGGATGCACTTCATCTCCACCATTCTGGTCGCTTTCGGCGCCACGCTCAGCGCGGTGTGGATCGTCGTCGCCAATTCGTGGCAACAAACGCCCGCCGGCTACCACATCGTCGGAACGGGCGAAGCGGCGCGCGCGGAAATCACCGACTTCTGGGAGCTGGTCTTCAACCCCAGCTCGATGGACCGACTCTCCCACGTCCTCTCGGGATGTTGGCAAGCGGGCGCGTTTTTAGTGATCAGCGTCGGCGCCTACTACCTATTAAAGAAGCGGCACGAGGATTTCGCCAAAGCGTCGATTAAGATTGGTTTGGTCGTCGCCGTCGTCGCCTCGTTGGCGCAGCTCGCCACGGGTCACCAAAGCGCCGTCGGCGTCGCGGAACACCAGCCCTCCAAGCTCGCCGCCTTCGAGGCGCATTTCGACTCCTCGGCGGTCGGGGATATGTGGCTCTTCGGGTGGGTGGACGAGGAGAACCAAGAAGTGCTCGGGGGAATTAAAATCCCGGGAATGCTAAGCTGGCTTACCCACTTCGACGCCGAGAAAGAGATCACGGGCTTGAACGCCTTCCCCGAGGAGGACCAACCCGCTATTAACGCCACGTTCCAGTTCTATCACTTTATGGTCGCCATCGGTATGACGCTGATCGCGATCTCGCTCTTTGGCGTCTTCCTCTGGTGGCGCGGGAAACTCTTCGACTATCGGTGGTATCTTATCGTGCTCGCGTTCGCCGTGGTGTTGCCGCAGTTCGCCAATCAGCTCGGATGGGCGGCCGCGGAGGTCGGGCGCCAACCGTGGATTGTTTGGGGCGAGCTCCGCACCGCCGACGCGTTCTCGCGCGCCATTTCCGCCGGCGACGTATGGTTCTCGCTGGTTCTCTTCTTTATCATCTACGGCGGTCTGTTCGTCACGTTCCTCTACCTGCTCGATCGGAAGATCAAGCACGGACCCGTCGAGGGCGGGGAGAAGGAGCCGGAAGCCGGCAAACACGCCATTCACGAGATAAACAGAGGATAGCCCCATGGAATTCACGCTCGATCTCAATCACGTTTGGTTTATTCTCGTCGGCGTTCTTTTCGGGGGCTACGCGATGCTCGACGGATTCGATCTCGGCGTCGGCTCGTTGCACCTCTTTACGAAAGGCGACCGCGAACGACGACTGGCGCTCAACGCCATCGGTCCGGTTTGGGACGGGAACGAAGTTTGGCTCGTTACGGGCGGCGGCGCGCTGTTCGCCGCGTTCCCGAACGTATACGCCACCGCCTTCAGCGGCTTCTACGTCGCGTTTATGCTGCTTCTGTTCGTCCTGATTTTCCGCGCCGTCTCCATCGAGGTGCGCAGCAAGATGGACTCCCCGAGGTGGCGACGGACGTGGGACGCGCTCTTCAGCGTCTCGAGTATGGTCATCGCCCTCTTAATGGGAACCGCGCTCGGCAACGTAATAATCGGCGTGCCGATCGACGAGAACATGGTCTATCGCGGATCCTTTTGGGAGCTGCTCAATCCGTACGGTCTGCTCGTCGGCGTCACCACCGTCGCGCTCTTTATGATGCACGGCGCCATCTATCTGGCGATGAAAACCGAAGGGGAGCTCGAAAAACGCGCGCGCGGGTGGATTAACAATTCGATCATCTTCTTTGTGATCTGCTACGTCACCACCACGATGGCGACGCTCATCTACGTGCCGCATATGATCGACCATTTCCGCGACTTCCCCGCGTTCTTCATCGTCGCGATTTTGAACATGCTCGCCATCGCCAACATACCGCGCGAGATGGCGCACGGAACGACGTTCCGCGCTTTTCTCTCCTCCGCCGCGTCGATACTCGCGCTACTCGCGCTCTTCGCGATAGGCGTCTATCCGAACTTCCTCTTTTCGAGCATCGATCCCGCCTATAGCATAAATCTCTACAACGGCGCCTCGTCGCAAAAGACGTTGGAAATCATGCTAATTATCGCGATTATCGGTATGCCGTTTGTCATCGCTTATACGGTGGCGATCTATTGGATCTTCCGAGGTAAGGTGAAGCTTACCGAGCACAGTTACTAATTGCGGGCGGAAGAGCGATGCGGCATCGGCTGATTGACGGAAACAACGTCGTCGGAAAGACGAAGCGGCGCGGCGCCGGGGACGACCGGCTCGCGTTGACGATCCGACTACAGGATTGGCGCCGCCGCCGAGGCGATCGGCTCACCGTCTTCTTCGACGGCGGACCGTTCGAGGGGAAAGCCGGAGCGCCCGTGAAATTCTCGCATCACCGACAAGCCGACGATCTTATCCGCGAGGAAATAGAGCGGGCGAAGAACCCGCGTAATCTCGTCGTCGTTACCTCCGACCGCGCGCTCGCCGATTTCGCGCGCGCCTGCTCGTGCGAGGTAACGTCCTCCGAAGAGTTCCTTCGCGAGCTCGACGCCCTCCGCGACGAGGACGACGAGCGCCGACGAATCAAACAAATGGAACGCGACGTCGAGGAGTTCAAACGACTCTTTGGCGCCGAGTAAGCCGCGGCTCCGAGCCGACGCCTATGCATAGCGAATACCCGAAACGCGTCGTTTGTCTCGCCCCCGACGCCGCCGAAACCGTTCGGCTGCTCGGCGCGGCGGATCGCGTCGTCGGCGCGAGCGACGTAGCCGCCAAAGCGCTCGGCGACGGCGCCAACGTCGTCGCCGGATTCGACGACGCCGACTTCGGAGAAATCCGCAAGCTCAACCCCGACGTCGTGTTCGGCTACGGCGACGCCCACGCCGAACTCCTCGCCGATCTCGCCCGCGCGGGTTTCGAGACGCACGTCTTCAATCAGCGATCCGTCGTCGGCGTCTTCCGACAGATTCTCCTCGTCGGAGGCATGCTCGGGTTGGAAGCCGACGCCCAAGCGCTCGTCTCCGTTTTAGAGCGACGAATGATGGGAATCGCCGAAAAATCCGCCAAACTACCGACGCATCCGAACGTCTTCGTCGAGGAGTGGGACGACCCGATCATTGTCGCCGAACCGTGGGTGGGGGAGTTGGTGGAAATCGCGGGCGGAAAGGACGCCTTCAATCGCTTCCGCCATACGGTCGATCCCTCCGAACGCGTCGTCGAGACGAAGGACGTCGTCGAGGAGAATCCGGACGTCGTCGTCGTCGCGTGGCGCGGCAAACCCTACGACGGCGCGGCGATTCAGCGACGCGAGGGCTGGGGCGAAATCGAGGCGATCAAGCGCGGGCGCGTTTTCGAAATCGACGCCGACACGCTGCTCCAACCGGGACCCGCCGCGCTCAATCAAGGGCTCGCCGCACTCGTCGAGATCGTCGAGAAATCCGTAACGTGACCGTTTTACGACGAGATAATAGGAGTGATCAATAATGAAAGTTATTTCGCTAATACTTGCGCTTGCGGCGCTCCTTCGCGCCCAACCGGTTCACTCCCCGCACGCCGCCGACCAAGCCGCTTACGGCGACGCCGCGCCCCCCGCGCTCGGCAAGCTCGCCGCCCCCGAGGAGGCGATCCTTCCGCTCCAATTCGATAAAGCCGCGCTCGCCGGCAAGGTCGTCTTCGGTTATCTGCCCGATTGGGAATATCCGACGGCGAAGGCGAACCTCCGATACGAATACCTCACGCACGTCGCCTGCTTCGATTTTATGGTCGATCCCGACGGGACGATCCACTCGCCCGGCTACTGGCCCTGGACCGATTTGATCAATGAGGCGCACGGTCAAGGCGTTCGGACGATCGTTACGCTCGTCAACTTCGACCGCGACCACATCCGAACCATTCTCGAAACGCCGGCGAGTAGGAACAAACTATACGGCGACCTGATCGCCGAGATGAACGCCCGCTCGATGGACGGCGTGAACGTCGATTTCGAGAACCTCTACGACGCCGACAAGGGCGCCAAGCTGGTCGGCTTCCTCGAGGAGCTGACCGACACGATCCACGCCGTTTTCCCCGAGGCGGAAGTCTCCTTCGCGGGACCCGCCGTTAATTGGGGCGACGACTGGGATCTCGACGGGATCGCCGCCGCGTGCGACTATGTTTTCATCATGGGCTACGCGTTCTACGGTAGTTGGAGCTCGACGACGGGACCGACCGCGCCGTTCCGAGGCGGCTCGAACAACATCTTCGCGACCGTCGTCGAGGAATACGGCTCCGTCACGGCGACCGCCCCCGAGAAGCTCGTCCTCGGCGTTCCCTACTACGGAACCAAGTGGGAGTGCGCGTCGGATCAACCGCACGCGGCGACCGTCTCCGGAACCTACTCCTCGCCCCGCTTCCGAACGGCGCGACCCTTGGCGCTCGAGAAAGGGGAGCGGTGGGCGTCGGACAACTACGTACCCTACGTCGCCTACCAAGAGGGGGGCGCGTGGTATCAAGCGTGGTACGACAACGACTCCTCGCTCTATTACAAATACGGTCTCGCCGATCACTACAACCTCCGAGGCGTCGGGATGTGGGCGCTCGGCTACGACGGAACGCGCGACGAGTTGTGGGACGCGCTCGACCGACACGTCTTTGCTTTGGCGGACGACCGACGTCCCGAGCTACCCGAGGACTACGCGCTCGGCGCCTATCCGAACCCCTTCAACGCCGCGACGCAAGTTTACTTCCGATTGCCGGAGCGGAGCGTCGTCTCGCTCGTCGTATATAATATAGTAGGAAAACGAATCGCGACGCTCGCCGAAGGGGAGTACGCCGAGGGGCTTCACACGGTCGTCTTCGAGCCGAGCGATCTCTCCTCGGGCGCCTACTTCGCGCGTTTGACGACGAGAAAAGGGGAGCGGACGGCGAACTTGCTACTACTGAAGTAATCCGGGAAAGCCGCTCGCGGCCGAGATTGGAGGGGGCGAACGAGGGGCGTCCTCTCACGGCGAGGGGCGCGGGAAAAGGGCGGCGGGGCTTTTTGGATTCGGCGAGAAATTCATATATTTGGAAATTCAATTGCGCTGTTAGCACGACCACCATTAGCCATCGCCCATAGTCTATGAACGACCTACGCATCAAAGACCTTTCCGCGCACGTCGGCGAAGAAGTGACGCTCCTCGGGTGGGTTTACAATAAACGATCCAGCGGTAAGATTAAATTCCTGATCCTTCGGGACGGCACGGGCTATCTGCAGTGCGTGTTTTTCAAGGGGAATCTCGACGAGGCGACGTTCAACGAGGCGGGCGCCGTCGGGCAGGAATCCACCGTGGAAGTTACGGGCGCGGTAAAGAAGGAACCCCGCGCGCCGGGCGGCTACGAGCTGGACGCCAAGGGGTTGAAGGTTACGCACGCCACCGAGGATTACCCGATCACGCCGAAAGAGCACGGTCCCGATTTCCTTTTGGATAAACGCCACCTCTGGGTGCGCAGCTCTCGGCAGGTCGCCATCCTTAAGGTTCGCCATCGGATCGTCAAAGCGATCCGCGACTTTTTCGACGAGCGGGATTTCTCGCTCTTCGATCCGCCGATCCTCACGCCCGCCGCGTGCGAGGGAACCTCGACGCTTTTCGAGACGCCGTATTTCGATTTAGGAAACGCGTATCTCACGCAATCCGGACAGCTCTACGCCGAAGCGGGCGCGTTGGCGCTCGGCAAGGTGTACACGTTCGGCCCGACGTTCCGCGCCGAGAAATCCAAAACGCGGCGCCACCTGACCGAGTTCTGGATGGTCGAGCCGGAGATGGCGTTCGCCGATCTGAACGACGATATGGACCTCGCCGAAGAGTTCCTGGAATACGTGGTGCAAACGGTTCTGAAGGATTGCGCCGAGGAGCTCCGCACGCTGGAGCGCGACACCGCGAAGCTGAAGAACGTCGAGCGTCCGTTGCCTCGCATTTCCTACGACGAGGCGGTCGAGATCCTCAAGAAGAAGGGTTCGGATTTTACATGGGGCGACGATTTCGGCGGCGCGGACGAGACGCTGATTTCCGAAGAGTTCGACAAGCCCGTGATGGTGCATCGCTATCCCGCCGCGATCAAGGCGTTCTATATGAAGCGCGACCCCGAGAACGAGAAGCTCGCTTTGGCGGTGGACGTGCTGGCGCCCGAGGGCTACGGCGAGATCATCGGCGGTAGCCAACGCGAGGACGATTACGACACGCTGCTCGGAAGGATCAAGGAGCACAAGTTGCCCGTCGAGGCGTTCGAGTGGTATTTGGATTTGCGCCGCTACGGTTCGGCGCCGCACTCGGGATTCGGTCTGGGGTTGGAGCGGACGGTCTCGTGGATTTGCGGTCTCGACCACGTGCGCGAGACGATTCCTTTTCCGAGAATGATTTATCGCAACACGCCGTAAGGCGGGAGACGCACGATGACGTTAGCAAGCGTATTATTCTATTTCTTCGCGACGATCGCCGTCGCCGGTGGCGTATTAATGGTTACGCGGAAGAACCCCGTGCACGCCGTGCTGTTCTTGGTGCTGAACTTCGCGGGCGTCGCGGGCGTGTATTTGGTTTTGAACGCGCAGTTCATCGCCGTGGTTCAGATAATCGTGTACGCCGGCGCCATTATGGTGTTGTTCCTCTTCGTGATCATGCTCTTAAAACTCGGCGGCGAGGAGAGCGTGTTCGCGAGGCAGCCCTTCGTCAAAACCCTTTCGATCGTGATCGCCGCGCTCATAGGCGCCCAGCTTACCTACGTCTTTTTCTTCGCCGCGCCCGACAAAGGCACGATGGTGGATATGGAGACGGGGGTGTATCCGGGCACGGTAAAGGCGATCGCCGAGACGCTCTACACGAAGTATCTCTTGCCGTTCGAGGCGGTCGGGTTCACGCTGGTGGCGGCGACGGTCGGCGCGTTGGTTATCGGTAAGAAAAAATTGGAAGACTAACGACTATGTTGACGCTTGAACATTTCCTGACGCTCAGCGCGATTATGTTCGCGCTCGGAGTAATCGGCGTGCTCACTCGGCGCAACGCGATCATCGTGTTTATGTCCGTCGAGCTCATGCTTAATTCCGCCAACCTCGCGTTTGTCGCCTTCGCCACGAAGCTCGGCGACCCGATAGGCCAGGTCTTCGTCTTCTTCGTGATGGCGATCGCCGCGGCCGAGGCGGCGGTCGGATTGGCGATTATGATCGCCGTCTTTAGGAACAAGAAAACCGTCAACATCGACGAGATCAATATTCTCAAGTGGTAGGAAGCGGAACCGTCGAATTATGGCTATCGAACTGATATATCTGACCGTCGCGCTCCCGCTGGCGGGATTCCTCGTCAACGGCTTGCTTGGAAGTCGAATTAAAAACGAGAAGGCGATCGGCGCGATCGGGGCGGGCGTCGTCGGGCTGTCCTTCGTCATAGTCGTTATGGCGTTCTTCGAGACGCTCGGAAAACCCGTCGCCGAGAGAACGTCCGTCGTCGAGCTCTATTCGTGGCTCGCCGCCGGCGATATCGGCGTCTCCATCGCCTATCAAGTCGATCAACTATCGCTCGTTATGGCGATGGTCGTCACGGGCGTCGGGTTCCTCATCCACGTCTATTCCATCGGCTATATGCACGGGGATAAGGCGTTCTGGCGTTTCTTCGCCTACCTCAACCTCTTCATCTTCGCGATGATGAACCTTATCCTCGCGGACAATTTCGTGCTGATGTTCCTCGGTTGGGAGGGCGTCGGGTTGTGCTCGTATCTGCTCATCGGTTTTTGGTACGACAAGAAGTTCGAGAAGAGCACGACGAGCGAGGCGGCGAAAAAGGCGTTCGTCGTCAATCGGATCGGCGACTTCGGTTTTCTGCTCGGGATGTTTCTCATCCTCACGACGTTCGGTTCGTTGAATTTCGGCGAGGTGTTCGCGGGCGTCGCCGCCGCGGAGAACGTGCCCCCGCTTACGTTCGAGCTGATCGCGATCTTCCTCTTTATCGGCGCGACGGGTAAGTCGGCGCAGATTCCGCTCTACGTCTGGCTCCCCGACGCGATGGCGGGTCCCACGCCCGTCTCCGCGCTCATCCACGCCGCCACGATGGTTACGGCGGGCGTTTATATGGTGGCGCGAACCTCCATCATCTACGTCAACGCCCCGACGGCGTTGATGGTCGTCGCCGTCGTCGGATTGGCGACCGCCTTCTTCGCGGCGACGATAGGGCTGGTGCAAAACGATATTAAAAAAGTGCTCGCCTACTCGACCGTCTCGCAGCTCGGCTATATGTTCCTCGCGCTCGGCTCCGGCGCGTTTGTCGCGGGCGTCTTTCACGTAATGACCCACGCCTTCTTCAAAGCCCTTCTCTTTTTGGGCGCCGGCTCGGTCATCCACGGTATGCACGAGGAGCAGGACATCCAAAAATACGGCGGCTTAAAGAAGTATATGCCGCGCACGTATATAACGTTCCTGATCGCCTCGCTCGCCATATCGGGCATACCGCCCTTGGCGGGCTTCTTCAGTAAGGACGAGATTCTCTGGTATTCCTTTATGAATCGGGGCGAGATTTTCTGGATCGTCGGGGCGGTTACCGCGTTGCTGACGGCGTTCTATATGTTCCGACTCTTATCGCTGACGTTCTACGGCAAACCGCGCTTCGACGAGGCGCACACGAAGCCGCACGAGTCCCCCTACGTGATGACCGTGCCGCTGATGATTCTCGCGGTTCTCTCGATCGTCGGCGGATGGATCGGGATACCGGAAATCTTTTCGGGCGAACACGGCAACCTCTTCCACTCGTGGTTGGCGCCCGTATTCGCCGAGGCGAACCTCGCGCACGGCGCGCACCCCTCGCACACGACGGAGATACTGCTAATGGCGATCTCGGTCGCGGGCGCGGCGGGCGCGGCGTATCTGGGCTATCGGATGTACTCGTCGAGCAAGAAACAGCCGGGCGAGCTCAAGGGCGCGGCGGGCGCCGTCCACAAACTGCTTTTTAATAAGTACTATGTTGACGAGCTCTACGACGCGACGGCGGTGAAGCCGACGGTGTGGACGTCGCGGTATTTATTGTGGAAGTTCATCGACGTCGGGGTTATCGACGGATTTATCAATTTCCTCGGCTCGCTGGTCGAGCGTCTTTCGGGCGTATTGCGGAAGATGCAAACCGGCGTCGCGCAATTCTACGCCGCGATCATGACGTTGGGGGTCGCGATTACGATCTTGTGGATCATCTTAAGCTTGTGATATGGAAAACAACCAGCTGCTAACCTACTTGTTCCTCGCGCCCCTCGTCGGCGCGGCGGCGCTACTGTTCGTTCCGAAGAAATCCGCGAACGTCGTCCGGTGGCTCGCCTTCGGTTTCTCGCTGATTCCGCTGGCGATCTCGTTGTTGGTTTACGCCCGCTTCGACGCCGCGAATCCCGACTTCCAGTTCACGCAGAAGATCCTCTGGATCGAGACGATCAACGTGCACTACCACGTCGGTGCGGACGGTATTTCCGTGCTGCTCCTCCTGCTCACGGCGTTCATCACGCCGCTGACGCTCCTCTCGACGTGGAAGAGTATCACCGTGAAGGTCAAGGAGTTCAGCTTCTTCATGCTCTTCCTCGAGGCGGGAATGATCGGCGTGTTTATCTCGCTGGATCTCTTCCTCTTCTACGTTTTCTGGGAGGCGATGCTCATCCCGATGTATTTCATCATCGG
>WJMR01000277.1 GCA_014727845.1 Ignavibacteriales bacterium | reverse complement strand
GTTCGTCACAAAAGGGCAATACAACGAAAACGAGGCGCCTTCGCCCGCGCAGATGTGTCGTCGGGTGTTCGAGCGGATCGCGCGGGAGGGGCGCAAGTTCGGCTTGGGTATGCTTCTCTCCTCCCAACGCCCGTCCGAGATATCCGAGACCGTGCTATCGCAATGCAACTCGTTTATCGTGCACCGCATAACAAACGATAAGGATCAAGAATTGCTCTCTCGTATCGTCCCCGATAATACGCGAGGCCTTTTGAGAGAGTTGCCAAGTTTGCCGACTCGCCAAGCTATTCTTCTCGGCGTCGCCGCGCGCATTCCGACGCTACTTGAAATTGACGAATTGGAGGAAGAGCGCAGACCTCAATCCGCCGACCCCGACTTCTGGGATGTGTGGACTCAAAAAAAAGAACGCAAAGCGAATTGGAAGGAAATAGCCGAGGACTGGGGCTCCCTCACCCCCTCCTCCCGACAACCATCGTTGAGACGGCGCCGAAGCGGTTGACGAGCGGTAGGCGCTCGGCGAAGGGGGCGACGGCTTGCGCCAGCTTGGCGACGAAGCGCAACGGCGCGGGCATCGTCGGGGAGTACGCGCCGTCGAACGCCTGCCACACGTACGCCGTCTTCTCAATCCGGAAACCCGCCTCGCGGACGAGCGCGCGCAACTCCCAAGGGAAGTAGTTCCTCGCCCACGGTCGCCACCACCGCCGCGCCAGCGCGTTGGGAACGTAGGGCACGAACGGCGTGTGGAACGGGAGGCGGCGGTCGGAGTTCTTGCGATAGACCCCGTGCGTCTCGAACGGATAGAGCCGGTTCGGCGCGAAGACGATCAGCGTTCCGCCCGGCTTCAGCAGACGTCGCGCTTCGGCGAGAGCGGCGCGTTCGTCGGGCGCGTGCTCGATCACTTCGTTGAGCAGCGCGGCGTCGAACGAGGCGTCGGGGAAAGGGGCGTCGGCGAGATCGGCGAGCGTTACGCGGTCGGCGCGGTCGGGCGCCCGCCGTCGGAACTCCTCGACCTTCGCGTCGTCAATCTCCACGCCCGTCGCGTCCAGGCCGAGCTCGAGCAGCGCGAGCGTGTATCCCCCCGCGCCGCACCCCAAGTCGATTAACCGCGTCCCGTTCGGATCGGGGAGCGCGTCGAGAATCAGGCGCGTCCGCTTGGCGAGCGTCTTCGGAAAACTCGTGTCGGCGCCGTCGGGTCGGATCGTCGGCTCGCGTTCGGTCGTCACGTCGCCCGCTTCACCCCCACCCCGACGCCGTCGCCGACCGTGAGAATCGTCGCGTCCAGCGCGGGCGAATCGAGAAACGCCCGATTGAAGCGTCGGATGTGCTCGGTCGATTCGTGATACTTTTCGGGAATCTCCGCGCCCGGCGCGGCGTATCCGTGCCACAAGAGATTATCCACCACGAGCGTTCCGCCCGCGCGCAACTTCTCGAGCGCGAGATCGAAGTAAGTCTCGTAGTCCTCCTTATCCGCGTCGAGAAAGATCAGATCGAACGCGCCCTCGAGCGCGGGGAGGATCTCGCGGGCGTCGCCTTTATGGAGTCGTATCCGTTCGTGGGCGCCCGAGCGCTCAAAGTTACGTTCCGCTTGCGCGATCATCTCGTCGCTCAGCTCGATCGTCTCGACGACGGCGTTCTCGCCGGCGGCGCGCGCCATCCTCACGGCGGAGTAGCCGATCGCCGTCCCGATCTCGAGTAGTCGCACGGGTCGGGCGGCGCGTACGAGCGTCTCCAACAACTCCGCTGCTCGTCGGTCGAGGATGGGGACGCCTCGCTCGGCGGCGTAGTTTTCCATTTCGCGGATAAGCGCGTCGGGCGCGGCTTTCAGCGAGTCGAGATAGTCGAGGTGTCGCGGCTCAACGATGGACGGCATGCCAGTTTCCCAAATCCGTGAGATAAAATATTTGCGAGCCGAGAACGCCCTCGTTCGTTTCGGCGCGAAGGAGGTAGAACTCGTCGCGGTCGAGACGGCGCGTCAAGTCTTTGGGAACGGCGAGGAGGTTCTCGCCCGCGTTCCACTCGGCGGGCGCGCGATAGACGGCGGCGGGGGAGAGGCCGCGATAGAGCGCCGCCTCGCCTATGCCCGCGTCGGTCGCCGCAAACGGCAGATATTCGGTCGGCGTCTCGGCCGGAACCTTTGTCGGGTCCTTTTCGCGATGGACGTTCACGTCGCCGGACGGGAGGACGTACCACCCCGCTTCGGGCGCGCGCCTCGCGTGTCCCGACTCGACGCCGTAGGTAAACGCAAAGTAGATCGCCGCGCCGAACGGAGAGCGGGGCACGCGTTTCACGTATTCGCGCGGAGCGACTTCGTCGAAGCGGCGATAGCGCCACGCGCCGTCCTCTTCGGCGAAGTGGATTTCCAACGACTCGCTTCTCGCCTCGAGGTCGGGGACGATTTTGTGGACGAGCGTTTGCCACCCGTCGATTTCAATATTCGGATAGCCGATGGCCGCCGCGGCGTTTACGAGACCGTAGCCGCGCTCGTTGTCGATCGGTTCGCCGTCCCCCTCGGCGGAGTGGAGGAGCGCGTGACGCGCTCGCACGTTGTCGAGATGCGGATGGGCTTGGAGGAGTTGCGCCGCCACGCCGGCGACGATCGGGCAGGCGGCGGACGTGCCGTTGCTATACGAGTAGTCGTCGTCTTCATCGCCGTCCATCGCGCCATAGACGCGGAACCCTTGCGCGACCACGTCGGGCTTCACTCTCCCGTCGCTTGTCGGTCCGCGCGAGGAGAAACTCACGACCACGTTTGAGGCGGTAACCGCGCCGACGGCGACGGCGCCGAACGCGTCGGCGGGAGCGGAGATGTAATACCACGGCTTGTTCCCCTCGTTGCCGGCCGCGGTAACGACGAGGACGCCCCGCTCGAACGCTTTGTTCGCGGCGCGCGTCGAGATGGCGGTCTCGCCGTCCATATCCTCGTAGGCGTAGTTATCGCCGTCGTCGAAGTCGTTATAGCCGAGCGAGCTGCTGGTGATCCGCGCGCCCTCGCGCTCCATCCACTCGAGCGCGGCGGCGTAGTTGTCCTCCTCCACCTTCGTCTCGCTTCGGGTGTCCTCCGTTTTCGCGAGGAGGAACGACGCGCCGAAGGCGGGACCGATGAGCTTGCCGGGCGCGTAGCCCGCGAGGATTGAGAAGCAGTAGGTGCCGTGGTCGTCCTGACCGGGGACGTCGTCGTCTTCGTTGGCGGTCGTCGCGTCGTCGAAGATGAAATCGCGCTCGCCTCGGACGTCGAGGTCGCGGAGGGATTCGTGACCCCGCCAGTCGAAGCCGCCGTCCAACACGCCCACGAGAACGCCCGATCCGTCGTAGCCGAGCCGGTGGGCGCGGTTGATCTCGCTGATTGAGTTTTGCAGGTACGACTTATAATAGTGTCTGTCTTGGAGCGTGTCCGGCTTGGCGTTTCGCGGATCGCCGAAGTCGAAACGCGCGAACGTCAAGAGGCGCGGGCGTTCCACGCGGGTTACGAACGGCAGCGCTCGGATCTCTTCGAGCGCGCGCTCGTCGGCGCGGACGCTGACGGCGTTGTGCCAACGGAGCCGGTGGACGACTTCGGCGCCCGTCGCCTCGATTGCGTCGAGATAATCCGAACAGAGCGCGAGATCGTCGTAGTCGATGAAGAACCCGTCGGGCGCGTGGTTCGTTCTGCGCTCGATCGCCTCGGGGGAGAGAGAGGCGAGCGCCTCGCGGTATTGCGCGGTCTCTTCGAGTGTGACGCCCTCGGGCAAGCCCTTGTCGGCGAGGAAGACGATGTGCTTGGGTTGCGCGAACGCGGTTGTCGCGAGGAGCGCGAATGTCGCGAGGAGCGCGAGTGTCGCGAGTGTCGCCCGGTTCATGGCGTGTCCTTTCATCGGTTGGATTGTCGTATGTCTCGAATAATACGAAAAGAAGAGGCGAATAGGAACGTTACGTTGGATCGTCGGCGATTGGATCTTCAACGGGGAGGGTGATGCGGAAGACGCTCCCTTTATCGGGCGCGGATTCGACGGCGATCACTCCGCCGTTAAGCTCGACGAACTCTTTGGTGATGACGAGCCCCAAGCCGCTTCCCTTCTCGTCGGCGGTGCCGAGGGTGGATTGACGAGCGGCGGAGTCGAACAGTTCCGCGGCGCGCTCCTCGCTCATCCCGACGCCGTCGTCGGCGACCGATACGACGATCTCGCGATTGCCGCGTTCGGCGGAGACGGTAACGGATCCGCCCTCGCGCGTAAACTTGACCGCGTTGCCGACGAGATTGCGCAAGACCGCCTCGAGAAGATTACGGTCGGCGAAAACGGTCAACGTCGGATCGACGTCGTCGATCAAACGAATGCTTTTCTTCGACGCCGAAGACCGATACAACGCGACGATTTCGGATACGGCGTCGTAGAGATACGTTATGCCCGGCGCGGCGGTAATCCGACCCGACTGCAGTCGCGTCCACTCGAGCAGATTGTCGATAAGGTTCTTGATGTCGGAGATCGAGCGATACATCGAACCGGCGAACCGCTTGATCTCCGAAGGTTCGAGCGAGTCGATTTCGAGCGCGAGCATTTCGGCGTATCCGATGAGTCCCGTGAAAGGGCTTCGGAGATCGTGCGCGACGACGGAGAAGAGCTTGTCCTTATCCGCGTTGATCTTTTGCAGACGCGCTTCGGATTCCGCCAAGCGGCGGTTGAGCGTCGTCAGTTCGTCGGCGCGTTGTTCAAGCTGGTCGCGGTTGAGGCGGAGTTCGTCGGCGTAGTCGCGCAGGCGTCGTTCCGAATTCTTTTGCTCGGTTACGTCCTGCACGGCGCCGATGATCGCGACGATTTCGCCGGTCCGCTCGTCGAGTATCGGTTGACCGTAGTCGCGCGCCCAACGGGTATCGCCCGCGCGCGTAACGTAGCGATACTCTGTCATTTCGGGGTTGCCTGAAAGCATACGGCGGACGCGCTCGCGAACGATTTGTCGGTCGTCGGCATGCGCGATGTTCAACCAGTTTACCTCGCCGTTGTTCGCCGCTTCTATCGAGTAGCCCGTAACGTCGGCGAACGAATCCGACACCCACTCGAGCGTCGCCGAGTAGCGGTTAATCCGAAACTTATACGCGTAGTCGCCGATCATCTCGAAGAGCGTGCGGTAGAGATCCTGCGATCGCTTCAGCTCCTCTTCGGCGAGCTTGCGAGCGGTAACGTCGCGGAAGATGCTCAGCAGCGTTTTTCCCGCCGGACCCTCGATGAACGAGTTGGAGATCTCGAACCAGACGCGTTTCCCGTTCCACAGTTTACTTTTTCGTTCAAGGTGCGGTTCGACGGAACCCGTCCGGATGCGCTCGCTCAACACTTGGAAGCGGCTCGCCTCGCTCTGTTCGTAGATGATCGCGTAATGTTCGCCGATCAGCTCGTCGCGGGATTTGTCGGTCATCCGGCAGTAGGCGTCGTTGACCATCAAGACGACGCCCTCCTCGTTCACTACGCGCATACCGTCGAACGAGCGCTCCCACACCGAGCGGAACCACGTCTCGGAGCGTCGGAGCTCGTCCAGCGCGAGGTTGCGATCGGTGACGTCCGTGAAGACCACGAGTTGCGCGGGTTTGCCGTCGTACTCGATCGCCGAGACGTTGAACTCGACGTGCCGTACCTCGCCGCGCGCGTTGCGAATCGGAAGATCGAACATCGTCGGCGCCATATCGTAACGCTCCTGATACGAACGCTCGAGTTCCTCGAAAAGATTCTTCGATTCGTCGGGGAGCGTCGTGCGCCAGTCGTCGAGCGTCCGCATCTTCGAGCGGGGCAAGCCCGTGATCGCCTCGGCGTCGGCGTTGTAATAGACGACGTCCTGCTTCCGGTGTACGAGGACCGCGAAGGCGCCGCACTCGGCGAGCGCGTAGAAGCGTTGCGACCCTCGGCGGATGGCGAGCTCCGCCAGCTTCCGCTCGGTGGAGTTCCGACAAACGAGCAGCGTCGCCGTCTCGCCTCTAAATTTGATTGGTTTGGAGACGACGTCCAGCGGTATCGCGTTGCCGCCCTTGGTTAGCAGCTCCGCCTCGAAGCGGCTTTCGGTTTTATCTTTCGGAGCGAAGAGGTCGGCGGCGCGCGTTTTGCGGATGAGGCGTCGGAGCGGCGCGGCGTTTAATTCGTCGCGAGAGTAGCCGCTCGTTCGCAAACCGTCGTCGTTCACGTACACAATAGTCTCGTTTTCGTCGGCGACGAGCACGGGGTCGTGAATGTCGTCGATGAAGGAGGCGACGGCGCAGTCCCCGTTTTTCTTCTCGTGGGATTTTGCGGCGCGCTCGACGCGTCGCCACGCCAGATCGGGCGGGTCGTCGGGTCGTACGATCTCGGCGTAGCCCTCCTCGAGGGCGCGAGAAAGGTTGGTCTTCGAGGATAGGTAGAGGATCAGGGCGACGTTTTCGACGCCGGGGAGTCGGTTAAGCCGACGTCCGAGGTCGAGCGGGTCGGGGACGAGAGTGGAATCCACGAGGATCGCGTCCGCGGAGCTCCGACGCGCCAACGCCGCGAGCGAACGCTCGTCTCGGATCGCCGTGATGTGGGCGCCGAATCGCTCGCCGAAGTCGATCAGCGCCGCGGGCGCCTCTCGCGGAAACGCGAACGCGACGCGCAAACCCGCGAGCGAGTATGTGCGGGATTCGGGTTGTGCCAAAGTTGCGCCCCCAACAGTCAAATAGGCGACGAAGCTGTCGCCGAGACGAAGCTGTCGCCGATATTTATTCGACATGTTAAAGAAAACGGCGCTCGAATCCAATGCGCTTCGTCACACGTCGCTACGCGCCGACGGCCTTATAGGCGGCGTCGAGGATCGTGCCGTCCACCCATTTAATCGCCGCGATCGGCGTGTCGCGGTCGAGCGCCGGCGGCTCGGGTGTTCCACAAATGGCGCGCGTTTCCTCGAAGAGGGATTCGATCGTTCGGATGGGAACCGACGAGTTGTTCGTCGCGTCGAGTAAATCTTGGCGACGCGGATTGATCGCCGCGCCCCGTTCGGTCACGATAACGTCGATCGTCTCGCCGGGACCGACGAGGGTCGTTACGTCCTCGACCAGCACGGGAATGCGATCGCGGAAGGAGGGGATCGCTAAAATTGTGCAACCGGACGCGAGGCAGTTCTGCCAACCCCCGATGCCGTGCAATAGGTAGCCGTCCGAGTGGGTGACGACGTTCGCGTTGAAGTTCACGTCCACCTCCGTCGCGCCCAACACCACCGCGTCCACCATCGAGGCGAACGCGCCTTTGCCGTGGTAGTTGTAGCTCGTGAAGGGGCTGGTGTTGACGTGGCGCGGATTCTCGCGCATCGAGCGGACGCCGTCGAGGTCGAACGTTTGGCCGTCCAGGATGTAGTCGGTCAAACCCTCCTCGAGCATCTCGACGAGATACTTGTTGCTGCCGCCCCGCACGAACCGCGCCTTGACGCCCGCCGCCTTCATCCGCTCCTTCAAGTAGATGGCGAAGGCGAGACTCGTGCCGCCCGCGCCCGCTTGGAACGAGAAGCCCTCCTTCATTATGCCGGCGTCCTCGATGAATTGCGCGACGTAGCGCGCGATGAGCAGGCGGTCGGGGCTGCGCGTAATTTGGGTGGTGCCGGAAACGATTTTCGAGGCGTCGCCGAGCGAATCGACGTGGACGACGTAATCGACGTTGTTGCCTTGGATCTGCCACGGGACGCACGGAAAGGGGACGAGGTTGTCGGTGACGACGATAACTCGGTCGGCGTACTCCGAGTCGGCGAGCGCGAAGCCGAGCAAGCCGCACGCGGCGTCGCCTTCGAGCCCGTGCGCGTCGCCGAACGGATCCGCGGTCGGCGCGGCGATCACGGCGACGTCGATATGGACTTCGCCGTCCTGCACCGCCTGGTATCTGCCGCCGTGCGAGCGCAACACGCCCATCCCGCGCATCTTCCCTTCGGAGGCGTATCCGCCGAGGGGACCGTTCATACTCCCCTCGATGTGATGAATCGTGCCGTCCTCCAGGCGCGACACCAAATTTGCGTGGCACGGGAACGACGCGCTCGGGAACCAGCGGAGGTCCTTGACGCCCAAGCTATGCGCGGCGTCGAAAATCTTCTCGGTCAGCTCGTCGCCGTTGCGGAGGTGGTGGTGCGTCGAGATCGTCATGCCGTCCTCGAGTCCGCACTTGCGGAGCGCCTCCTCCAACGAGCCGACGACCTTGTTTCCGTCGGCGGGGTAATCGGCGCACGTGCGGATCGGCGGCTTGGCTTTGGTTCCCTCGGGTCGGAATTTCCCGACGCCTTGGAACGGCGTCTCGCGGCGTCCGTTCACTTCTTCGGGAACGCGGCGACCGGCGGCGTTTTCGACGAACTTCATATCACTCGTTCTCTTTCCAATTGTCGGGGAGGAGTCCTTGTCGCGTCGCCAACTCGACGACGCGCTGCGCGCGCTTGACGACGGGCGGATCGATCATCTTACTGCCGAGCGAAACGGCGCCGAGACC
>WJMR01000276.1 GCA_014727845.1 Ignavibacteriales bacterium | reverse complement strand
GTTCGGCGAAATTCCGCTATCTATATATTATAGTGATATGAGCGCGCGTCGGTTGTGCGCAAAATATACACGGCGAGTCATGAAAATATCGTGCCGCGTCGAGGAAGCCGACCGCAAAATTTTTTAAGCAAGAAAATTAGCGATAATGGCGGCAAAACAAAAACCTTTTTCCCGTTTCGCGCATCAAACGGCGCCGGTGGTTCTTGATTTTTAGAATCGGTTCGCCAAAGGGGGAACGGCGAGGCGGTCGGTCCGACCGCTTGGGTGGTACGTGGATGGAAATCCCGCCGGACGCTTACGGTTTGCGCCCCTCGACGAGCGCGGTAACGCCGTCGATCTCGATCAAGCGAACGTCCTCGAGCCCGGCGTCGGTCATCCATTCCCGCATTTCCTCGAAGTTGAAGACGTCCCCCTCCTCGGTGGCGACGAGCATATTAAGCGAGAAGAGCGCGCCGACGGCGGGTTCGGTCTTCCGTTCGTTCATCACGTAGTCGGAGACGACGACGCGTCCGCCCGAGACGGTCGCCTCGGCGCAGCGTTGGATAAGATCGCGGTTGGATTCGTAGGAGTTGATGTGGACGACCGCCGAGAGGAAGACGAAGTCGTGACCTTCGCCGAAATCGTCGGTGCGGTAGTCGCCCGCTCGGAGCTCGACGCGGTCGCGGTTCTCGTCGCGCTCGACGAACTCGCGGGTAACGGGCAACACGTTCGGCAGATCGAAGACGACCGCGCGCGCTTCGGGCGCCCGTCGGAGGAACTCCGCCGCGAAGCAGCCCGAGCCGCCGCCGACGTCGAGTATCCGCGTAACGCCCGTCAAATCCAGCTTGTCGGCGATCTCCCGCGCGCGAGAGACGCCGCGGTCGTGCATCGCGCGGATGAACGGCTTCGTCCACTCGTCGTCGCGTTGATCGATCGCCCCTTCGGGACGCGCGCCGAGCCGCGTCGCCTCCGTCAGGTGCGACCAATTATCCCACGTATGCGACGTGTGGATAAGTCCACCTAAATAGTTCGGCTTTCCCTCGACGAGATACTCGCTCGCGGCCGGAACGTTCGAGAATTTGTCGTCCTCCTTCCGCACAAAATTCATCGCCGCGAGCGCGTTCAACAGGCGTTCGGCGCCCGCGGTGGAGACGCCGTTACGTTCCGCAATTTCCTCCGCGCTCAGCGGTCGCTCGTCGATCGCGGTGAAGAGCTTCAGCTCGAAGGCGCTTAAGAGGGCGCGGCTTTGTTGGAACAGCGAAGCGGTTTCTTGGATGTCGCGGCGGTCTTTCGGCTCGGGGAACATGGGGCTTTTCCGAATTGTGGAATCATCTTTAAGTCCATAGTAAGTAACCGCCGCGCGGAAATCAAGCGCTTGGGAACGCGCGTCGGCGCTCGTATCTTGCGGCTATGGAATCGTCGTTTTTTTCGGAAGTGCGCGAGGCGTTTCATCCCTCGGTCGAGGAGTTCGCGTCGGAGGGTCGGCGGTATCGGAGATATGGTTCGGAGTATTGGACGTCGCGACAACGGCGCGCCTCCTCGCTCCACGAGATATCCTACCGCGCGTGCTACAAGCCGCAACTGCCTCGCTTCTTCATCGAGCGGCTATCGGAGCCGGGTGATTTAGTGTTCGATCCGTTCGGGGGGCGCGGCACGACGGCGTTGGAGGCGGCGCTCCTCGGCAGGCGCGCGGCGTCGAACGACGTCAATCCGCTAAGCGAAATCCTCGCGGCGCCTCGTCTTCGTCCGCCCCGCGTCGAGGACGTCGAGCGCCGACTCGCCGACCTTCGGCTCGACCGCTCCGCCCGCGCCGAGATAGACCTTTCGATGTTCTATCATCCCGAGACCGAGGGGGAAATCGCCTCGCTTAAGGCGTATCTCTCGGGGCGCCGCGCTTCGGGGAAGGAGGACGATCTCGATCGCTGGATTCGGATGGCGGCGACGAATCGGCTCACGGGGCACTCGTCGGGATTCTTCAGCGTGTACACGTTTCCGCCCAACCAAGCCGTTTCCGCCGAGCGCCAGAAGTTGATAAACGCCAAGCGGGGGCAAACGCCGCCGTATCGGGACGTCCGCGCGTTAATCCTGAAAAAGACTCGCTCGCTCCTAAAGGACGTTTCCGACGAGACGCGGGCGACGCTCCGGAACATAGAGGCGCGCTTCCTAACGGGCGACGCGCGGCAAACGCCGTTGGCGGCGGGGTCGGTTCGGTTGGCGGTAACTTCGCCGCCGTTCTTGAACGTAGTGGACTACGCGGGCGACAACTGGCTCCGTTGCTGGTTCAACGGGATTGACGCCGAGGCGACGGGCGCGAAGATCACCGCGCCGAGCTCGGTCGAGGAGTGGCGCGCGGCGATGGGGGAGACGTTGAGGGAGCTTCATCGCGTCGTGGCGCCGGGCGGCGGCGTCGCCTTCGAGGTGGGGGAGGCGCGCGGAGGAACGATTCTGCTGGACGAGATCGTCGCGCCGCTCGGCGAGGAGGCGGGCTTCGAGGTCGAGGGGGCGCTCGTCAACCGCCAGCGCTTCACGAAGACGGCGAACATCTGGGGCGTCGCGAATAACGAGAAGGGGACGAACACGAATCGGGTCGTCGTGATGCGGCGCGGGTGAGGCGAGGGTTATCCTTTATTACCGCCGTTTATCAATATTACGGTTGTATTAATTCCAAATTATTTGTAATTAACGGGGTAGGGAAGTACTCCACGGCGCGGAGGGCGTGAAAAGCGTCGGTATCAGTCAATGCAGGAAACGGAGCGCGCCCGTGCGCTTACTACCATTCTTACTCGGCGCGGCGTTGGCGTTGTCGCCTCTTAACGAGCTCAACGCGCAAAAGCACAACTGCCGAATCCAAGGTCACGTGGTGGACGACGACGGAGAGCCGCTCTTCGGCGCCAATGTGTTGATTAAGGAATTGCGCATCGGCGCGACGACCAACATCGAGGGCTTCTTCGTCATCAACAACCTCCGCCCCGGAACGTACACGCTCGAGATATCCTACGTGGGCTACGAGAAGGTGATCGACACGGTCGCCGTGGGTCCGCAGAAAATGACGGGCGAGGCGCGGGTGTGTTGCAAGCGGCAAACGTTCAACATCGGCGGCATCGAGGTGACCGCCGAGCGCGACTTAATGCCCGACGACGTCGAGACGAAGACGACCATCACCGCCGACGAGATCGAACACTATCAAGC
>WJMR01000275.1 GCA_014727845.1 Ignavibacteriales bacterium | reverse complement strand
TCCAGCGGAAGGTCGTCGAGTCGCCGATCGAGCGCGCCGTCGCAATAACGTTTCAGATAGATTTGCTCGCCCGCGCAACAATCGACGATCCGACGAGCGGAGTCGAAGACGAACACCGCCTCGGGAAGCGCGTCGATGACGGCGCGTAGTTTGGCGTTCTCTTCGCGGACCTTGTCGCTCGGGTTCGTACGCGTACGCTTTGAGGCGTGGAGTGTTTTTTCCATGATCTTTTGGGTATTCGTGGAAGGTACGCAAACGCGGGAACATTCTCAACGCCGACGCGCGTCGCTACTCGGGTACGACGAGCTCGCTTACGTTGTTCGCGCGATCGACGGCGGCGACGGAAAGCCGCGCGTCGTTCGGAGCGGATGAAGCGTCGTAGGTTCTCGCGTCGTTCGGAAGGACGGCGAGCAATCGTTTTCCGGAACCGCTCCCCGCGTACACGGCGTACCATCTCGGAGTCTCGCCTCTCGGCGCGTCCCATCGAAGGGCCGTTCTCCCGTTGTCGAATCTCGCGTTACTCGGCGGCGGCGGCGGCTCGTCGTCGATCCACGGGTACGCGGGCGGTAACGCGATCCGACGAAACGGTCCCGCCGCGAGACGCACGGCGATCGCCTTAATGTTGTTCGCCACGTCGCGCGAGCTGAACAGCGCGGACCCTCGGCATCCGACCGCGCGATAGACGTCGATCTGATCGAGAATTTCGTTCGCGCTCCAGTCGCCCGCCTTCGTTTCCAGTCGGAACGCCGGGAGTCCCGCGTAAATGTGCCGACCGTTGGCGCGTCCCATCCACCACTCGAGGTAGCGTTCAAACAGGCCGGAACCCTCTCCCGCCTTCCAATAGAGTTGCGGGACGAGGAAATCCACCCATTGGTTGTCGAGCCATGCGACCGCGTCGCAGTAGAGACGGTCGTACGCGGGGAACGTCCGCGTCCCCGGCGGCTCGTCGTCCTTCCACGCGCCGTAGGGACTGACGCTAAAGCGGACGGACGAATCGACGTCGCGAATCCGCGCCGCGCACGCTTGGATGAAGAGGTTGACGTTGTCGCGACGCCAGTCGGCGATATCCTCGAAACCGCGCGGGTCCGCCTCAAACGCGGCGGTGTCGTCGAAGAGGGCGTCGCCTTCGGGATAGGGGTAGAAGTAGTCGTCGAAGTGAACGCCGTCCACGTCGTAGCGGCGAACGATATCCTCGATTACGTCCACGACGTATTCGCGCGCCGCGGGTATTCCGGGATTCACGTACTCGGCGAGCGCGTATTCGACGATCCACTCGGGACGCCGCTTCGAGATATGCAGATCGTCGATGATCACCGCGCTCATCGCGTTGGCGCGGAACGGATTGACCCACGCGTGCAACTCCATCCCCCGCGCGTTCGCTTCGTCGATCGCGAAGGCGAGCGGATCGTAGAACGGCTCGGGCGGCATACCCTGTATGCCGGTCAAATATTTCGACCAGGGCTCGAGCTCGCTGGCGTACATCGCGTCCGACGAGGGGCGAACTTGAAAGAAGACCGCGTTGACGCCCGTCGCGCAATGGCGATCGAAGATCACTTGCAGGAGACGTCGCTGCTCTTCGACGTCGTAATGCTCGCGGGGCCAATCGAGTCGCCACGCCGTGGCGATCCACACGCCGCGAAACTCGCGCTCGGGTTGATCGAACGCGCCGTCGATCTCGGCGCTCTCTTTCGCGGAGGTCCGCGAGCCCAACGCGCCGATCGTCACGAACGCAAGGGCGACCGCTACGACGAAGAGCGCAAAGAGCCGGTCTTTCTGTTCTTCGGAAACCATTTCGGATAGGTAAGCGCCGCGACCTCCGAGGAGACCGCGACGCGTGAACGGGACTCGGCGTCTCGACTACTTGTCGAGGACGAGATTGTCGGCGGTCATCTCCTTCGGAACGTCCAAGCCGAGCAGGGTCAACATTGTCGGCGCTATGTCCGCCAGCTTTCCGCCCTCGGCGACGCGCTTCGTGTCGGCGTCGTTCGCGATGTAGATGAACTCGACGGGGAAGAGCGTGTGGCTCGTCTTCGTCAACCCCGTCTCGTAGTCGATCATCTGCTCGGAGTTGCCATGGTCGGCGGTCACAAGCACGTGCGCGTCGAGCTCCAAGAGCCGATCGACCAACTTGCCGACGCACTCGTCAACCACCTCGACGGCTTTCTTCGCCGCCTCAAAGACGCCCGTGTGTCCCACCATATCGCCGTTCGGGAAATTAAGGACGATCATTTGATACGGATTATCCTTGAGTATCTCGAGCACGCGCTCGGTGATCGCGTACGCCTCCATCTCGGGTCGCTTCGCGTACGCCGAGGCGTCGATGTCGCTCGTAATCTCGACTTGGTCCTCGTTCTTCGAGGGGGTGGTGCTCTTGCCGTTGAAGAAGCTGGTGACGTGTCGAAACTTCTGCGTCTCGGAGAGGCGAAGCTGTTTCATTCCCGCGGCCGCGACGACCTCGCCGAGGAGGTTGTCCATTCCGCCTCCCGCGCCCATCGCGCCGAGGAGGAAATCATCGAGCTCGTCGTAGTAGCGCGTGAAACCGAGGTACGTTACGTCGGGGCGTCGGTCGAGCGAGCCGGGATAGTCGGGATCGACGAACGCTTTGGTGAGCTGAATGGCGCGGTCTTGGCGGTAGTTCGTGTGGAAGACGCAGTCGCCGTCTTTCACGCCGTCGTAGTCGCCGATCACGCGAGGTGGCACGTACTCGTCGAACATATCCGAGCCGTCGGGCGTCTTATCGTTCTCGTACGAGTTCTTGATCGCCGTCTCGATATCGTCGGCGCGCTCGCCCTCCGCGTCCACGATCGTCCGGAACGCCTTGTCGGTCAGTCCCCAATTTTGCGAACGGTCCATCGCGTAATAGCGTCCCATCGCGGTTCCGATTTCGCAACCGCCGACTTCTTTCATCACGAGCTTCAGCTGCGCGACGTACTCGAGCGTGCTACGCGGCGGCGTGTCTCTGCCGTCGAGGAAGGGATGCACGACGATCCGACCCTTCGGAAACTCCTCGCGCGCGCGCTTCATTATTTTGAAAAGGTGGTCCTGATGCGCGTGCACGCCCTCGTCCTGCAACAGTCCGAACAGATGCAAAGTCGATTCGTTCTTCTTCCACGCGTCGATCAAGTTGCGCCACTTGGGCAAGCTCCAGATCGAGCCGTCACGGAAGCCGTCGTCGATCCGCTTAAGCTCCTGCACGACGATCCTGCCGGCGCCCATGTTCAAGTGCCCGACTTCGCTCGAGCCCTGAAAGCCCTCGGGCAATCCAACCGCTTCGCCCGACGCGTCGATCAACGTCCAAGGATAGTTCTCACGGTAGGAATCGACGTTCGGCGTGCGCGCCGCCTTCACGGCGTTGCCTTCCTCTTTCTCGTTCCATCCCCAGCCGTCTCTCACTATCAAACATACGGGTCTCATATTTTCTACTCCTTTTCTATGCTCGTCGATTGATTGGGTTTCTTCTTCTCAACAATCGAGGAGCGTCGATCGTTTCGATTTAGTTCTTCATCATCGTCGGTTGTCCCGTGGCTTCGAGGACGCCCCACCAGAGTTCGCTCTCGATGTCCACCCGCTTGCGCTCCTTCACGGTAACGGGGATCGGGATCACGGTAAATTGACTATTCCAGTAGCCGACGACGAAATCGGTCTTGCCCGCCATCGCCGCGTGGACGGCGTTCCGCGCGAGTTGATTGCAGAACTTGCTGTCGTTGGCGTTCGCCGCGGCGCTTCGGATGATGTAGCTCGGATCGATGTACTTGAGCGTTACGTCCATCCCAAACTCTTTGAACGCCTCGGGGATATGTTTCTTCAAAAACATACCGATATCGTTATGTTTAATGTTCCCGGAAGCGTCGCGTCGCACCTCTTGATCCTCGAAGAGGAACTGCCCCGCGCCTTCGGCAACAACCACGACGGCGTGTCCGCTTTCGTCGAGACGTTTCTTGAGCGCGGCGTAGAATCCGTTCTCCCCTCGGAGGTCGAACTCGATTTCCGGAATGAGCACGAAGTTGACCTCCTGCATCGAGAGCGCGGCGTTCGCCGCGATGAAGCCGGAGTCGCGTCCCATCAGCTTCACCAACGCCACGCCGTTCGGGGCGCCGCGCGCCTCGTTGTGCGCGTCCCGGATAACCGAGTTGGCGATGGAGAACGCCGTCTCGAATCCGAACGATCGCTCGATGAAACTGATGTCGTTGTCGATCGTCTTCGGCACGCCGCCGACGGCGATCTTCAAACCGCGCCGCTCGATTTCCTCGTGGATCGCGTGCGCGCCGCGAAGCGTGCCGTCCCCGCCGATGGTGAACAAGAGGTTCACGTTCATCCGCTCGAGCGAGTCCACGATATCCTCGACCTCTTGACTGCCGCGCGAGGAGCCGAGCACCGTGCCGCCGAACAAGTGGATGTTCGTCACGTAGTCGGGCGTCAGCTCGATGTAGGGATAGTTGCTCTCCGGCACGAAGCCCGAGTAGCCGTATTGAATGCCGTAGATGTGGCGGACGTTGTAGCGATACCACAATTGTAGCGTGAGCGAGCGGATGACGTTGTTGAGGCCGGGGCACAAACCGCCGCACGTCACGATCGCCGCCCGCGTCTTTGACGCGTCGAAGTAGAGCCGCTCGTGCGGTCCCGCCTTCTCGAACGAGATCGGCGTCTCGCCGTTCTCGACGCACCGCCGGTAATTCTTCAGCGACGTGTCGAAGAGGATGCGATCGTCCGGCGTGATGTAGTCGTACACCCCGTCGCCGATCACTTTCGAGAGTTTCAACGGCGAAGAGATGGTCTGCTTGCCGATTGTTTTTACGATGAAGTCTTCGGATTTCATTTACGCTCCAATGCGCGATCCTTTTCGATCGCGCGGAATGATTGCTCGGATAAAACGAACTTTAAATATACGGACGGAGGGTCGCCGTCGCAAAATTAATTCTTCGCGACGAGTGGCGCGTTTGGTCGCCTTCACTCCTGCGTCGCCGAGACGGGCTCGCCGAATTCGTACACGTAGTTTTGCGGAATCCCTTCATGGAAGGCGCCATCGAACGTCGGCGCGATTCCGGCGTCGAGGAACGACTGGGCTCCGAACATAACGACGCGCGGATCGTAGCCGAGCGCGCGGAGGTACGCCGCCAACGCCGCCGCCGACTCCCCCGAGACGTCGTAGATCAGAAACGGCTCGTCGGCGGGAAGCGCGTGGAGGAAACGGTCGGATCGGAAATCCGACGCGGGCTTGTCTTGATACCACGCCGTGCCGGGCGGATGGCTCGGCGGATTCGGCTCGGTGTCCTTCCCCATCAGGTGATAGAGCGCCTTCGACCCGTAGCAAATCACGTAGGGTCCCGTTCGCTCGCCCGTGAAATAATCGTAGGCGTCGTAGGCGAAATCGAGCGTCGTCGTGTGGCGGTCGTCGTTCGGGTCCGTCTCGAAGCCCTCCTCCAGCAACGCTTGCGCGCGCGCCTTCGCCCGCTCTTCGATCGGCGCGTTCGGATCGGGAAAGGCGACGCTCGGCGGCGTCTCGTAATCGTGTCGCGGATAGGCGACGTTGTCGAACGATTGGCTCGGATTGTCGTCCCCGAGCGCGTCGAGCCGCGCGGCGGCGAAATCCGCGTGCCACGAAGCCATACCGAATCGGAGCGAGAATACTCGATAGCCGACGAGCCGCAACGTCGTCGCGAAGTACGCGGCGCGATGTCCCGTCGCGCTCACGATCACGGGCTTCGTAAAAGAATCGAGCGTGTCCAGCGTCGTCGTCAGTTCGCTCGGCTCTACGCGCACGGCGCCGGGGATCCTCCCCGCCGCGAACGCCGCCTCGTCCCGAACGTCGAGCACGACGTAGTCGTCGGGGTCGTCGTGAATGTCGCGCGCGTCGAGAAAGGGCGGGCTTTCGAGCGAGTTGAAATAATCGCCCGACTGTTCGTAGTAACGCAGTAGCTCCGCCGACGTGGATATGGGTTTGGTTTCGATCGGCGAAATCCGATCTTCCAGACACCCCGCAAACGCGACGACGACCGCCGCGACAACGACCGCGCGTTTCATGGCTTCTCCGGTTTTGCGACGGCGTATCCGATAAATACGCCCGCCGCGTTCTCGCCGACGACGTTCCACTCGACCGCCCCGCCCCCCTGCGTGTAGGCGTCGGCGACGAGCGAGTGATTACGCGCGCTCGCGAAGTACGCCTCGTACGCCGGGTCGAACGCGTACGCCGTTACGCCGATATACGGCAACACCCCGGCGGCGCGATATTCCGACGGCACGGTTTCGGTGCGAACGGTCAGCGCCCGTCGTTCCTCGTCGGTACGCGGACGATAAACGTCGTAGAAATTCTCGCCGAGTCGAATCGCCTCCCCCTCGTCGTTCACGTACGCCCACACCGCCGCGTAGGCGAACTCGTCGCTTGGATCGAACGTGGCGACGAGGTAGCCGTCGGGATTGTATTCCGCCTTTGCGATTTTCGGCGCCTCGGGCACGAGCGTGCGCGCGTATATAAGCTTGCCATTCCGACGCGCCAGCAGTTCGCACGTCATCCCGCTTTCAATCCGCACGCTCTGAAGCGGCGTGTAGTGGCCGTCGCCTCGGTGGTGGAGCGGGATCGTCTTGCCGCCGTCCAGCACGAGATAGGGTTCGGCGTCCTCGACCGCCGCCGCCGAATCGAGCGGCGCGCCGAACGGCAGCGTGCGCGTTATCCGAACGCCGCTATACCGCGCCCCCGCCAATAAAAACGACTCGACCAGCGTAACCTCCTCGTACTCGTCGTAGCTTTCGATTACTTGATTCTCCTCGCAGCCCGCGAGGAACGCCGCCGCGAGGGCGACGAGCGCTAATCGTCTCATATCAAAACTCCAGCGTAAACGTCGCCGAGGGGACGAACGGGAAGAGCGACAACTTGTTGATCGTCGCGGTCACCGCGCCCGACTCGTCCTCGTCGTAGGTCGGGTAGATCGCGAACGGATTGTCTTGATTGTAAACGTTGAACAGATCGATCGAGACGACGCCTCGGAAGTCGCCGATCGGGAATCGATACGTCGCGTTGACGTCGAGCCGATGGTAGTCGGGATATCGATAGGCGTCGCGGGCGGAGTAGAAAACGCGCGTCTCGTCGCGGAAGCCGAGAGGGGAACCGTCGTAGCGATATTGCGCGAGCGGCGCCGAATAGGGCGCGCCCGTCGCGTACGTCCACGTCGCCCCGAAAGAGAGTCGTTCGTCGGCTTGCCATGCCAAAGCGATCGAGAGATCGTGGCGGCGGTCGTACTTCGGATAGAATAC
>WJMR01000274.1 GCA_014727845.1 Ignavibacteriales bacterium | reverse complement strand
GGACAAGCCAACGCCGTCGAGGGCGCCGCCGCGTCGGTCGCCGGCAGTCTCATCGGCGGATGGTTGAACAATCAATTCGGCGACGTCGTCCGCTCGCTCGACGTCAGGAGCGGAGCGACGGGCGCGAAGTTCAACCTTGCCGGTAAATATAAGGGCGTGCGTTACTCCTTCGGCGGCGGAACCAACGTCCTCCAAGATCTCTCGACCGCCAACATCAAGGTCGAGTATCCGTTACCGCTCGTGGAGAATCTTCTCCTACGATTTGAGCGGCGCGAAACGGTTAACGACCTTTACCAATCCGACGAAATGGTCAACGAGCTCGGTTTGAAATACCGATTCAAATTCTAACCCGTCGGTTTCCCACTACGATTAAGAAATTTCAAGGAAGGCAATTCCGAATATGAAACGATTACTCATCGCGTTCTTTAAAAACAACCCCGGCGCCTCGGTCAAGAGCCGAAAGCTGGCGAAAGAACTCGGTTTAACGTCGGACCACGAATACGCCGCGCTGAAGGGGCATCTCCATCAGCTCGTCGAGGAAGGGTTCTTGACGCGACAAGGCAAGAAGTATAAGCAGGCGCTCACGAAGGAGGATCGCGTCGTCGTCGGCGAGCTGACAATTCACAAAGGGGGCTACGGTTTCGTGATTCCCCAGAATAGCAAGCGCATCGGGGACGTATTTGTAGCCGAGCGGAACTTAGGCACGGCGTTCCACGGCGACCTGGTCGAGACGACGCTTCTGGCGCGGCAGAGCGCCGACCGCTCGAAAAGTCTCGAGGGGCAAGTTACGCGCGTCGTCTCGCGCAAACACGCCGATATAACGGGCACGTTGAAGCGCTCGGGGTCGTTCTATATCGTTCGACCGGATCTCAACGAGATCAATCGGAACATCTACGTACCGCGCGAGGAACTTCTCGGCGCGGAGCCGGGCGACAAGGTGGTCGTCGGGGAGATCGTTTGGGACAACCCGACGCTCAACCCCGAAGGTAAGGTAACGCGGAAGCTCGGCAAGGCGGGGTCGCCGGACGTCGAGTTGGCGGCGATCGCCGAGGAGTTCGGACTCTCGCACATCTTCGCCGAGGACGCCCTCGCCGAAGCGGGGCGCGTCACCGACGAAATTCCGAAAAAGGAATTGAAGAAGCGGAAGGACATCCGCGACCAAGTCGTAATCACGATCGATCCGGACGACGCAAAGGACTTCGACGACGCGCTCTCGATCGAGGACATTAAAGGCGGGCATCGCGTCGGGGTGCACATCGCGGACGTGGGGCATTACATAGAGCCCGGTTCCGCGTTGGACGAGGAGGCGCACAAGCGCGGCAATAGCGTCTATCTCGTCGGGAAGGTGATCCCGATGCTGCCCGAAAATCTCTCCAACGGCGTCTGCTCCCTCAAGCCCGACGTGGATCGGCTCGCCTATTCGGTGTTTATCGATCTCACGCACGACGGCAAGGTGATGGGAAGCTCCGTCGCAAAAACGGCGATCAACAACAAGCGTCGCTTCACTTACGACGAGGCGCAGGAAGTGATCGACTCCGGCAAAGGCGACTATGTTGACACGGTGCGGAAGCTCAACGGCGTCGCGCAGCTCCTCCGCGCCAAGCGGATGGCCGAGGGGAGCGTGAACTTCCACTCCGACGAAGTCTATTTCGAGTTGGACGAGGACGGCAAACCGACGGCGGTGAAACGCAAGAAGCTCAAGGAGAGCAATAACCTTGTCGAGGAATTTATGCTCTTGGCGAACAAGGTCGTCGCCGCGCGCGTGGGAGCGCCCAAGAAGGGGGCGCCGAAGCCGTTCGTCTATCGGGTGCACGACCGCCCCGACGGCGAAAAGATAACCGAGTTCGCGCGTTTCGTTAAGTCGCTCGGCTACAACGTCGGCAAACCCGACTCGATCTCCCCGAGAACGATCAACAAGCTACTCGAGGAGGTGAAGGATAAGCCCGAGGAGGCGATCGTCAACGAAGTGGCGATCCGCTCGATGGCGAAGGCGATCTACACGACCGAGAACATCGGGCACTACGGTCTCGGGTTTTCGCACTACTCGCACTTCACCTCGCCCATCCGCCGCTACGCCGACCTCGT
>WJMR01000273.1 GCA_014727845.1 Ignavibacteriales bacterium | reverse complement strand
ATTATGTCCCTCGTCATCTCGCGTCTTCCTTTCCCATAGCAATTCGATTACTTATCAGTTTTATTACTTAATATACATCGCTTTCGTAACCCCGACGTGACGCTCGTTCCCTTCGGTCGCCTCGGCTTGCAAACGGATGATATACGCGCCCGAGGCGCCGCGCGGCCGGAAGCTCGCCCGATACGTGCCCGCCGGCTTCGTCTCGGCGGCCAACGTCTCGACGCGCTCGCCCAGCGCGGTGAACACTTCCAAACGCACCCGGCTCTCGGCTTTTATATCGTAGGCGATCGTCGCCGAAGGGTTGAACGGATTCGGGTAGGCGTCGTAGAGCCGATACTCTTCGGGCAGAGCGCCTCGATCCTCCTCTTCCACGCCGACGTCGGGGATGATCTTCCACCGCTCAATCGTCGTCTCGACCTCGCCCATCACCGTGTCGCCTCGGTAGTATTCGTTATTAAACGGACAAATATCGGTAAACGCGTAGCCAACGCTGTCGCCTTTCGCCACCCGGATAAAGAGCGTGCCGTTGCGCCCCACCACGTGCGGATTCGGCGAGGGGGGCGAGCTGAACGGATTTCGGCAATACATCCCGCCGTTCCAATCCGATTCGGCGTTCTTCGGAACGATGAACTCGCCGTCGGCGTTCGTCGATCCCTCGAATTTCGCGGGATTCCGGAACTCCCAATCCCCTTGGTAAATCGCCACGTCGTAGTCCGCCAAGGGCGTTCCGTCGGGCTTGACGAAGGCCATCGTGTAATCCGCCGCGAACGAGTAGAGATACCATCCATAGTAGCCGCGGCGCATCCCGAGGTGTTTAAGCAAACCGCCGGCGGAGTGTTCGGAAAAGCGCATCTCGCCGGGGTCGTGCATCACGTCGTTCCCCTCGGTGGTGTAGAAGAGGAGGGGATTGCTCCAGTGGACTTCCGGCTCGTAATCGACGCGCTCGCCCGTCCGCGGTTCGGTTACGTTGAACCGGTCGCCGTGGACGTCGAACTGGTAGAGATCGATCAGCCCGAGCTGATGGCACCACTCGTGCACCAAGCCGGCGTCGTAGCCGAGCGCGGCGCGCGCCACCACGGCGTCGGCGTACCACTGATCCGACCCCCACAACGCCCAACCGCCGTCCGCCCACGAGGCGCCCGCGAAGCCCGACGCCAACGCGCCCGTCGCGACGTAGCGGATCGTGTCGATGAAGATCTCCATCGGAACGCCCTCGGGCGACGTTTCGGGATAGACCGCGTCGGCGAACATTTGATTAAGCAACACGACGTGATATTTCTGATAATCCACAAAGCCGTAGGAACCGAGCTTGTTTTGCCACTCCTCCATCCGCAAGACCATCTCCTCGTCGGTCGCCGTGTCGAACGAGAAGCCGCGCGTACTCTGCGTCCACTCGTTGTTCTGCGACGAGATTTCCGTAACGCCGCCGTACGGGGTAACTTTGCAGGTTATTGCCGAGGGTTCGTCGAACGACCACGGCAGTTGGAAGTACGACAGCTTCCGCTCGCGGGGGAAGAAGGGTCCGTGCTCGTCGGTTCGTTGGAGCGCGCCGTCCACGAACCACTCGATCTTCATCGAATCGACGACGCCGCCGCCCGAGTTGTGCAGGTGCGCTATATAAGTCATAAGCTCGCCGTCGTCGGGCCAATGCTTGTCGTTCTCGGTTCCGGGTTGCGGCTCGGGGTCGAATCCCGGCGGATCGTAATCGACGTAGAAGCGGTCGTATTTCGGATGTCGGGAGATGTATTCGACGTTGAGATCGGGAACGCCGTCGTAGCGCACTTCGGCGATAGCGCGAACGGCGTTCGAGGGGAGCCCCGTCACGCCGGATCCCGCCACGCCCGCGACGCGATAATAAAAGTCGGTTCCCGCCGATACGCCGTCGTCGAGCAATCGGCTTTGGATTGTTTCGGCGATTTTATTGGAGGCGTTCGGCTCGAACGTCGCCGAATCCCCGCGATAGACGAAATACCGTTCGGCGACGGCGACGTCCATCCACGAGACGGCGATCTCGTAGGGCGCGTCGCTTACGGCGATCGCCTCGACGCCCTTCGGCGCTTCGGCGTAGTCGAGCGCTTCTTCGGAATACACGCCGCGCACGCCCGCTTTAACGGGAACCACCACGTAGGCGGCGCCCTCGGCGAGGGGGGAGACGTCCACGTACGTTCCCGTCGTGTTTCCGCTCTCGACGCGTTCGTACACCTTCCGCGAGGGCTTCCCGTCGGGCGTCGGATCAAATTTCGGTCGGCGATAGACGTCGTAGTTCACGCCGGCGACCGCGTCCCACGTAAGCGTCCGGTCGGTCGCGCCGACCGCGAGCGCCGCGTTCGCGGGTCGAGCGGGGACGTCCGCCGAGGAGAGCGTAATCGTCTCCGGCGGACGGATCCACGGTATCATTGTAACCGTCGCCGAGTGCGTCGCGTACTCCCCCGCCGACGCGTCCACAAAAAGCGTCGTCGTTTCGTCGCCCGCCTGCAACGCGGGATCGTGGAAGTTGCCCAGCTCGATCGACGTCGCGCCGTCGCCTTTGATGTTCGCGTCCGCGTCGTCTTCCCAACGGGGCGCGTTATCCAGCAACACCCGATCGAGGTCGCCGTTCAGATATACCATAAACGCCGCGTCGGGGCGCGTTTCTTCGCAATAGTTACCGTCCGCGTTCTTAACGTAGTTTCGGTAAACAACGGACGTTTGCGCCGTCGCGACAAAGGAAACGACGACAAAGAATACTAAGAACGTTCTCATATCAACCTCTTGTTATCGATAACAAACAAAGTGATTTCCCGGCGCCTCTATATTATAGCATCAAGAAGATACAAAAACTTTTGTTAAAATAAACACCGCCGACGCGCACCCTTTCCATTGGCTCGACTCCATCCGAAACGGATTGTTTTTTTGGTTTCTCGACGGTATTCGTAAATTACGTCGCGAAAAGAAAGGAGCCCGCCAATGACCCTCGAAGAAGCCCGCGGCCTATTCCCCTGCCGCCGGTCGGGTAGAATTTACCTCAATCACGCCAACCTCGCGCCCGTCGCCGATCCCGTCCGCGCCGCCGCGGACCACTATCTCGATCTCCGCGCCGACAACTGCATCGACGATTTCGAGAAAATCGACGCGGAACTCGAACGCGGCAAAGCGCGCGTGAGCGAACTGATCAACATGCCGGCCGACCGCGTCGGCTTCCTCGACAACACCTCGAACGCGATCAACCTCCTCGCCGGCGGATTGCCGTGGAAGCGAGGCGACCGCGTTCTGCTCAACGACATCGAGTTCCCCGCCAACGTCTATCCCTTCCTCGCCCTCGCCGATCGCGGCGTCGAAACGGATTTCGTCGCCGCCCGCCGAGGCGTCGTTTCCGCCGAGGACGTGATCTCCGCGATCACGCCTCGCACCCGACTCGTCGCCATGAGCTTCGTCCAGTTCCTCAGCGGCTACCGCGCCGACCTCGAGGCGATCGGCGCCGTCTGCAAAGACCGAGGGGTGATACTGAGCGTGGACGTCATCCAAGGGGTCGGCGCCCTCCGCTTCGACGCCAAAGCCGTCAACGCCGACTTCGTCGCCGCGGGGACCCATAAGTGGACGTTCGGATTGATGGGACTCTCTTATTTCGGAATCACCGAGGAGCTGCAGTCGCAAATCGTCCGCCGCTCGTGCGGATGGCGCTCGGTGGAAGACCAATGGAACCTTCTCGACTACAAACTCGAGTATCGGAAATCCGCCGACACGTTCCAGACCGGGAACACCAACATGGTGGGTCTCCACGCTTTTCTGGCGGGATCGGGGATGCTGCGCGACGTCGGCTACGAGACCGTCGAGCGCGCCGTGTTGGAAAACGCCGAGCGCGTTCGCGGGCGCCTCGTCGAGCTCGGTTTGGAACCCCTCGCCGCCGACGAACCGCCCGAGCGACGCTCCGGCATCGTCACGGTTCCCGTGCCCGACGCCGAGAAGACGCGACGCGTTCTCGCCGAGCGGAAGATTCACGTCTCCGCCCGAGGGGGCGCCGTCCGATTCTCTCCCCACTTCCACAATACTCGCGAGGAAATCGACGAGGCGATCGGCGCGCTGAAGGATTGCCTTTAGCCCCGACCGAAAAAACGCGGAGTCGTTCTCGCGGCTCCGCGTTCGGGTAACGACGATCCGTCGAAGCGTCACCGCTTCTTCGTAATTTGGAATTCCCCTCGCTCGACGCTCGCTCTAATTTTCGGACCGCCGCCGTTGACGAGATACGTCGCGCGGAATTGTCCGCCGCGCCGCCCGTCGTCCTCCACTTCGCCCGGGAAATCCGACCGCACGACGCCCTCCGCGCTTCGGGCGTTCCGCGCCGTCAATTCAATCTCCGCGCCGACGCTCCCGTCCGGTACGGAGATAATCACGTCGCCGGAACCGACGTCGAGGTTTGTGCCGCCCGCGTTTGCGCCCAACTCGTAATACACGTCGCCCGAAGGCGTCGCCGCCTCCACCTTACCGCGAACGCCTTTAACGAAGACGTCGCCGCCCGCGGTTTTCAGATACGCGTCGCCTTCCCCGCCCGACACCAGCACGTCGCCGCCCGCCGTTTTGACGCGTAACTCGCCTT
>WJMR01000272.1 GCA_014727845.1 Ignavibacteriales bacterium | reverse complement strand
CCGTCTCCTCTCGGCGTTCGGTGGTCGCGAGACGTTTACTCGGGGCGACGCCCGCGGCGCCCTCGTTCGCGGCTACAAACCCGCCGATGATCCGCTCCAAGTTTCCGCGCAACTCGGCGACGCTCTCTTCGACGTTGTCCCCCCTCGGCTTGGTGACGAAGTCGTAGGCGCCGAGTTCGAGCGCGTCAACGGTGACGCGCGCGCCATGCGTGGTGATCGCGCTGACCATAATCGTCGCCGTCTTGGCGAACTCCTCGTCGGAGTAGAGCTTCCGTATCTCGCGGAGCGTCTCGTGCCCGTCCATCTCGTCCATCTCGACGTCGAGCGTGATCACGTCGGGACGTGGCGCCGCTTTCAGAAAGTCGATCGCCTTCCTCCCGTTGCGCGCCGTTCCGACCACGGTTACGTCGGGGATGCGCGCGAGGGCGCGTTCGGCGACGCCTCGGAAGATTCGCGAGTCGTCCACGATGAGTACGGTTATCGGTCTTGGCATAGGGCGCCGTAGGTTGGAGGTGACTGTGTTTCGGTTAACTGTTCGTCGGATTCGGGCGGTCGTCGTTCTTTCGGAAATCGTACTCGACGCGGAGGGACGCGACGTCCTTCTCTTCCAACGACATCTTTTCCCGCACCACGTCGAGCGGGAGGTTGGTGGCGTAGATCACTTCGTAGCGGAGCGGTCCGCTCGGAAGCTCGTCGTAAAACTCGTCTTGCATATTTCGGATGCGCGCGTCCACGATCACGCCGTCGAGGAGCGCCTCGCGGATAAGCTCGACGGGCGTGCGCTTGCCGTAGCGCGTCATGTCGGAGAGCTCGAAGTCGAGCTTATAGAGCCGCGTAAACTTCTCGACGGCGCCTCGGAGCGCGAAGTACTCGACCTCGAAGCCGACGTCCTCCCCCGCCTCGTCTTGGAGCGGTTGCCTCAAGTCGTCGAGCGTCGCGGTCGCCGGCTCATGCTCGCGTCTTATGTCGTCGAGCGCCGCGACCGACTCGGCGACGTCGATCTCATACTCGCGATCGAGGTCGTCGAGCGATGCGGCGATCAGTTCGCACGCTCGGAGCAACGCGCCGATCGCGTCCTCGTCGGGCGCAAGATGTCCCGATCGTATAAGCGCGAGCGTCCCCTCAATCGCGCGCGCCAACTCGGCGACGTTCTCGAACCCGAATAATCCCGCCGTTCGCTTAACCGCGCGAGAGGCGCGCGCGTCTTCTTCGAGGCGCCGCTCGTCGAAATCGTTCCCTTCCTCGCCGAGCGTTTGGATATCCCCGACGAGCGAACCGAGTCGCGTCTTGCTTTCGGCGATAAACTCGTCCAGCAACGCGCGCATTGTTTCCTCGATCATCTCGCGCTCATCCCGACTTGCTTATGTTGTAGATACGATTCAGTCGCGTCAACTCGAAGAGGGAAACCAGATCGGGCTTGGCGTTCTTGATATCGAGCGTTCCGTCCTCGGTCTTCTTCTTGAGCATCTTCGCGAAGGTGATGAGCAACGAGAGCGAGATCGAATCGACGTCCTCGACCTTCTTGAGGTCGAAGATGAATTTCGTCGCGCCGCCGTCGAGCAACTCGAGCATAATAACGCGGAACTTATCCGCGCTGCCGGCGGTGAGGTTGCCGCTCGGCAGGATGGCTTTGGCGTCGCCGCGATCCTCGACGTCGAAGTCGGTCTCGGTCGGCATCGTGAGGTAGGCGGTCGCGCGGTTGCCCGTCTCGTTGAACGCCAGCTGATCGGCGAGGGCGTTCGCCAAGGGCAAGCCCCGATGACGGCTTTGGGTCGGATCGTCGGGGACGAGCAGGTCGATGTTCTTATGGTCGAACCCGTCGCCTTGATCCCCGACGACGATCTTGAAGCGGTTGTCGCCGAGATAGTCGACGTCGCACTCGACCGCCTTCTCGATGTTGTTCTCGTTGCCGTGCTCGACCGCGTTGATCAGCAGCTCCCGCAACACCGTGCGCAGGTTGTCGATCTTCTCGAACCGATAGTGGCGCGCGAATTCGACGCACTCTTTGATGACCCGATCGATCAAGCTCATCTCGGAGGAGAACTTGAACCCGATGGAATTGTCATGTTCGTTGACGCTAAACACGTTCGATCTCCTTTTCCTTATTAGTAACGACGCTCCGTCGCCTTACGCCGACTCGACGCCCACCAGCGTCATGTCGTCCTTATATTTAAAGTTGCAATAACGGAGGACCTCCCTCCACACATTCTCGATCAACCCGTCGAGCGATTCGCCCGCGTATCGGCGGATGAAGTCGTTCAGCATCTCCTCGGTCAATCGCTTCTTATCGCCCGTTTCGCCGTCGATCGCGTACACGTCGGTCAGTCCGTCGGTCAGGAACAGAAGGCGCGCGCCGACGGGGAAATCGGCGACGGTCGCCTCGAACTCGGGGTCCTCGTACACGCCGAGGACGTCGCCCTTCGCCTTCACGAATTCGGGATCCGCCGAACCGGGCGCGAGCATAATCGGATACGGGTGCCCCGCCGAGACGACCTCGACCTTCTTCGCCTCGACGTCGAAGCGAACGAACTGCCCGGTTACCATCCGCTCGTTCTTGCCGTTTTCCAAGAGTGTTTGGTTGAGCTTGGCGAAAAAGGCGACGCCGTCGTTTTCGAGTTTGCAGTTTTCCTCGAAGAGCGTTTTGATGAGCACGGCGTGGAACGAGGCGCCCATATCGTGACCGGCGACGTCGGCGATGAGGAAGTCGGCGCCTTTGGAGGTGCGTCGGACGTCGATGAAGTCGCCGCCCAAATCCGCCAGCGATTGCAAGCGATACTCGAAGAAGATCGGCAGGTTCTCCTTATCGACGCTCACGAGATTGTCGTAGGCGCCTTTCGCCGATTCGACTTCGCGCTTCAGTTTGTCGAAGGAAATCTTATAGGAATCGACGCGGCTCATCAAGTCGGCGCGCTCTTCGGCCGCGGCGAGGTCCTTCTCCTCTTCGCGGCGTCGGCGCTCCTCGTCCTTCGCCAACGCGTCGCGCGCCATTTGCACCAGCTCGGGCGGATCGAACGGCTTGTCGATGTATTCGGTAACGCCCCGTCGCATCAGCTCCACGACGAGGTGCTTGGTGCCGATGGCGGTCATCACGATTTTCGGAATCGCGACGTCGGCCGCGGCGAGCTCGTCGATCAACTCGACGCCGTTCATCTCGGGCATATCCACGTCGGTGACGAGCAAGTCGAACGGTTCGCCCGCCTCGATCGCCTCGGAGATTTTCTCCAACGCCTCGGCGCCGTTCTCCGCGGCGGTTACCCGGAACCCCGCCTCTTTCAATGCGAACGAGACTATCAATCTGCCCGAGGGTTGGTCTTCCGCTAAAATGATGTGCTTCATATCGCGTCCTTTGTTACGCCTCCGGCGGCGCCGATCGCGCGCGCCTCTTGTTGTTCGGAATTCGGATCGTCGTCCGCGAGCGCCTCACTACGCCTTCGCCGGCAACACGACCGTGAACGTCGTTCCCCGCCCAAGCTCGCTCTCGACGGCCAACTCGCCTTCGGATTTCCCCACCATTTCTTTAACCAAAATGAGCCCCAATCCCGTTCCCTGTTCGCTCGCCGTTCCCGCCGAACTGCGCGCGTGCTCGATCTTATAAAGGTTGCCGAGCGTCTTCTCGGTCATCCCCACGCCGTCGTCTTTCACCACAATCTCGACGCTTTCACCTCGGCTCGTCGCCGACACCTTGACGACGCCGTCGCGCTCGGTAAACTTGACGGCGTTCGAGACGAGGTTCCGCAACACGGTGAAGACCAAATTATCGTCCGCGTAGGCGAGGGCGCCCGGCTCCGCGTTCGTCTCGATTCGCACCCCTTTGCCTCGGGCGATCTCCTCGAAGAGGGCGCGCGTCTTCTCGACGATCGGCGCCAACTCGACGGCTTGCGGCGAGATCTTCGCCGATCCGACCTGAAGGCGCGACCAATGCAAAAGATTCTCGAAGAGGTTTTGCGTGTTCTTCGCGTCGCCTCGGATGCGCGTGACGATCTCCCGACGCTCCTCCTCGCTCAGCGTCTCGAAGTTCTCGAGCAGCATATCCGAGAGTTGCGGGATGTACATAAACACGTTTTTGAGGTCGTGCGAAACGATCGAGAAAAACTTATCCTTGCTCGCGTTGATCTCCTCGAGGCGGTTGTTCAACGCGGCGAGCTCGCGACGTTGGCGTTCGATGGTCAGGTGCGTGTCGATGCGCGCCAGCACTTCCTCGACTTGGAACGGCTTGGTGATGTAATCCACCGCGCCCAAGCTAAAGCCCTTGATCTTGTCCACCGTCTCGGTCAGCGCGGTCATAAACACGACGGGGATGTCGCGCGTTTGTTCGCCGTCCTTAAGCCGGCGGCACGTCTCGAAGCCGTCGATACCGGGCATCATAATATCGAGGAGGATCAAATCCGGCGAGGCGATGTTCGCGCGCTCGACGGCGGACTCCCCGTTGCTCGCCACCAACACCTTGAAACCGCGCTGCTCCAGCGTGTGGAACAGGATGTTGATGTTCGTCGGCGTGTCGTCCACGACGAGTATTTTTTCTTGCGGTTTGTTCGATTCGCTCATACGGATTCGACGGCGTTTTGCCTCGCTTGATTCTCGTCGGGCGCGTTTTCGGCGAAGAGGATGGAAAACACCGTCCCGTCCCCCTTCACGCTCTCGACGTCGATGTCGGCGTTGTGAATATCCAGATAGCGCTTGGCGAGCGGCAGCCCGAGCCCCGTTCCCTCGAAGGGTCGGGAGAACCCTTGCTCCTCCTGCGTGAACGGCTCGTAGAGCGAGGGGATAAAGTTCTCGGAAATCCCGACGCCCGTGTCGCGCGACTCGAACCGCACTCTGTCGCCCTCGCGTCGGAGCGTAATCTCGACCTTCCCCTCGCGCGTGAATCGCACGGCGTTATCCACCACGTTCTCCAACGCGGTCGCGATCATATCCGCGTCCCCCTCCATCGAGAGATCGTCGGATTCGACGCGGTATTCCAGCTCGATACCGCGCCGCTCGGCTTCCTTCCGATAGCGATCGACGACGGGACCGAGGACGGTGCGGAGGTCGAATCGCTCGGGACGATACTCGTGCGAACTCGATTGGAGTTGCGCCATCGCCATAATAAGATCGAACGTGCGCGCCAAGCGTTTGCCGCCGTTTTCAATCGCGCCGATCGATTCGCGGAGTTCCTCGGTTTGCATATCCTCGGTCTGCATATCGAGTAAACCGGCGAAGCTAATCATCGTGTTGATCGGCGTGCGGACTTCGTGGGACATCTGCATCAGGAATTCGGTCTTCAGCCGATCGGCGCGTTCGGCGCGCTCTTTGGCGCGTTTGAGTTCGCGCGTCCGTTCCTCGACGATCTCCTCCAGCTCGACGTTGTGCCGCTCGAGTTCTTGGCGGAGGCGGCGGAGCGTAATGTGCGTATCCACCCGCGCGCCCACTTCCTCGGAGTAGAACGGCTTGGTGATGTAGTCCACCGCGCCCAACTCGAAACCCTTGAGCTTATCCACCGTCTCGGCTAACGCGGTCATAAACACGACGGGGATGTCGCGCGTCCGATCGTCGGCTTTCAGGCGTCGGCACGTCTCGAATCCGTCGATGCCGGGCATCATCACGTCGAGCAGAATAACGTCGGGCGAGCCCAACCGCGCGCGCTCGAGCGCCGTCTCGCCGTTGCTCGCCACCAACACCTTGTAGCCGCGGCGTTCGAGCGTCTCGAACAACACGTTGATGTTGACGGGGGTGTCGTCCACAACCAACACGACGCCGTCTCGGGACGGCTCGGGACTCGTTCGCTCAATGCCCATCCGGGTCCTTCCGAAGTAGTGGCGCCGTTTCGAGCGGCGCGCTATCTATTTATTATATATATGCTTCTCTCGGAACGCGTCGGGGGGCGGCGGAGGGACGATCCTCGACGCGCTCCCCTCGCGCCTCGTCCGCCGACGTCTCGCGCGGCTACGTTTGACCTCGGCTTTCGCCCGATAAAATACTTACAAACGCTTAGAGAGTCAAAGGAATTTCGGCGAGCGCTCGACGAGCTATTTGGCGATCGCCATCGCCGAGACGTCGTCCTCGAAATTACCGCCCCCGTTTCGGCGCGTCAGCTCGCGCTCCAACTCGACGAAGACGTCGAGCGGATCGTCCGCCTTCCGACATTCGAAGAAATCCCGCAACCCGTCGAAGCCCTCGCGATCCCCCTCGGCGAAGAGATCCGAGACGCCGTCGGAATAGACGTAGAGCCGATCGCCCGCGCGGAAGTCGATCGCGACCTCCTCGTAGCCGACGTCCGCGAACAGCCCGATCGGGAAACTCTCTTGGCGGCAAAGCTCGGGCGCGCCGTCGCGACGCGTGTGGATCATCGGAGGGTGCCCGGCCGACGCGGCGACGAGTCGGTCCGCTTCTCGGTCGATCACGCCGTAGATCATCGTGAAATAGTGAGACGAGTCCGGGTCGTCGTCGTAGAACGCGTCGTTCAGCTCCGCCAGCGCCTTGGCCGGCTCGCAAAGCGACAAACCGCCCTCGCTCGCGACGCCCGCCTTCCGCGAAGCGGCGACCGCCGAGAGACGCTTGCTAATCGTGAACGAAAGCATCGCCGCCGAGACGCCGTGCCCCGAGACGTCCAACAAATAGAACCCGACGCGGCGCTCGTCGATCATGAAATAGTTGAACACGTCGCCCGCCACGAACGACGAAGGAATGAAGCGCGAGACGAACCGCAAGCCGTCCGTCTCCTCGACGTCCTTCGGCAACATACTTTTTTGGAGATCGGCGGCGGCGCGTAGGTCGCGCTCGAGGCGCTCGCTGTGGTCGCGGAGCGCTCGGTTCTTTTCTTCCACTTCGCGTTGCAGATTAACGACGCGCTCGCCCGCGCGGACGCGCGCCGTTAGCTCGGCGGGGTCGAACGGTTTGGAGATGAAGTCGTCGGCGCCCGCCTCCAAGCCGCGCAGCAAATCGCCGCGCTCGTTCTTCGCCGTCAACAAAATGATATAGACGTAGCGGTCGAGATCGGCGGCGCGGATCCGCTCGCACAGCTCGACGCCGTCGAGTCGGGGCATCGACCAATCCGAAACCGCCAGACGCGCGTCGCCGTTCGCGATCGCCTCCCACCCCTCCTCGCCGTCCCGCGCCGTCTCCACCTCGTACCCGTATCGTTCGAGCGTTCTCGCTATGGCGAAGAGGTTCTCCTCGACGTCGTCGATCGCCACGATTTTCTCCCGCTTCTTCTCGCCGTTCTTTTCCGTTTCGCTCATCCTCGCGTCTTCCTTCGCCTAGGCGGATCTCGCTACCGCGCCGCCAATTGTTCGAGCGCCTCCTCCTCCGAGGCGGACATCTTGAAGACGTGATCCATCCGCGTCAGCGCGAAGAGCGGCGTCACGTTTTTCCTCGCTCCGAATACCACGACGTCCCCCTCCTTGCCCGCCGTCTTCAAACTCGAGACCAACGCGCCCAGTCCGCTCGAATCCACGAACTCGACTTTCGACAAATCCACGGCTACGCGCGTCGCTCCCGAGCGGATTTTCTCCGCCATCCTTTTTTTGAATTCCCCGGCGATCTCCGCGTCGAGTCGTCGCTCGCCGTATTTTGCGACGGTCGCGTCGCCGCGTTCGTGAAACGTTAAGTTCATCGCTCCTCCGTTATTGATGCTCCGGCGCGAGGAGATCGACGACCTCCTTGACCGGCGTAAACGTTTCGATCGGAAGCTCGACGAAGACCGTCAACCACTTCGCCATACCGCCGTTCCAGAGTCCGGGAAGCTCGAGCGCCTTCACGTCCGCGCCCCCCTTGGATTTTTTCGTGATAAACGCGGCGTCGTCGTCGCGATAGTCGAGCAAGTCGAACGACTCGCCTCGATAATTCCGCAAGCCGCACGCGATATCGACGGGATTAAAGTGCGTAGCCGAGTCGAGGATTCGCTTCTGCTCGGGGTCGTCCAAATCCATCTGCGCCGTCTCGACGATTTGCGGCGAAACTTCCGCGCCCGCGCGCGCCCAAAAGGGTCCGCCGCCGGGTTGCCCCTCGTTCCTCACCATACCCGCCACGCGCATCGGGCGGTCGAGCCGATCGCGAAGCCACGCGCGTTTCTCGTCGTCGCTTCTCGCCTCGAGGTTCGCGGCGGTCTCGACGTTGAGGCGTTCTCGCGCGAACCGAACCGCCTCGGCGAGCTCCTCCCCGACGAGCTTGCCCGTCTCGATTTTCAGCAAATAGTCGAACGCGCGCTTTTGCAAATCGACGAGGAGCCCCGCCAACAATTTCTTGTACTCCACCGTCCGTCGCGCCGTTCGTTCCGGTTGAACGTTGTCGATGTTCTTGATCATCACGACGTCGGCGCCGAGGTCGTTCAAGTTTTCCAGTAGCGCGCCGTGTCCGCCGGGACGAAAGAGGATATCGCCGTTCTCGTCGCGGAACGGCCGGTCGTTCATATCCGCGGCGATCGTGTCGGTCGAGGGTTTCTGCGTCGAGAACTCGACGCTGAATTCGGCGTCGAATCGACGGGCGGCTCGTTCGGCGAGCGCCCGCATCTCCTCGACATGCTCGGGTGAGGCGGTAAAGTGAACGCGCGCGCGTCCCTCCGCGTCCTTCGCGATCTCCGCCGCTTCGAGCAAGTGCTCCTCCAGCGGCGTCCGCGCCTCTTCCCCGCTTCCGTGAAATTTCACGAGCGCCTTCGGTTTGTTTTGATAGTCGAGCCCCTCCTCGGTCAGCAGGAGAGAGAGGACGCGTTTGAGGTCTCCGCGCTTGAGCGTCTCGTCAAGGTCTTCTCCCTTGTGGCGCGCGGCGTTCGCGAGATCGTAATGGAAGGCGAAGCGCTCGATCTCCTCGAAAACTTGTCGCGCCGCCTCGGCGTTCGGATCGCCCGCCTCCGCCGCCTTCCTCGCGCCGCCGATATCGGCGAGGTTCGGATCCTCCAACGCCGCGACGAGTTTTTTAAACATGCGAGTCGCCGCGCCGCTCGCGGGCACGAACTTCGTCACTCGCCCCTTCGCCGTCGCCTCGTCGCTCGCCTCGATCGCGCGTTCGATCTCCTCGCGTTCGACGCGGAGAATTCCGTCGCCGACGACGCACGCCCGTTCGAGTCGCGTCGGTTTCGCGCCTCGTCGGAACATTTCGATCCACCGCGCCGCCTCGTCGGGGGACGTTCCCCGCTCGATCATTCGTTCGCGGTCCCGCTCGCTCAATTCGACGAGCGCTTCGAGTTTCGCAAAATTCCCTTTCGTCATAACGCCCTTATTCCTTCCTATTGCTTCGTAAAATTTTGCAGTTGTTTTTCGATGTTCGGATACGCCGCCTCGACGACCGCGAACCGCTCGGCGATCTCGCCGAAATCGACGCCTCGCTCCGCCGAGCGTTCAATCCATTCGAGATCGGCGCGCGTCTTCTCGGCGCCCATATAGGCGAAGGTGGGTTTTATCCTATGCCCGACGCGCTTCACCTCCGGCGCGTTCCTCGCCTCGATCGCCGCCTTCAACTCTTGGAGTCGATCCGGCGTTTGCTCCAAAAACTTGACGACCATCTCGCGCATAAATTCCTCCGAGCCGCCCGAGATTTCTCGCAAGTACGAGAAGTCGAGCGTCTCCTCCTCGTTCGTCGTCGTCGCGTCGTTTGGCTTCTCGCATTTGCGCGCCCCCGCGGCTCTTCCGAGCGCCTCGGCGATCCGATCGCGAAGCTCGGCGGGCTTAAAGGGCTTCGGCACGAACCCGTTCATCCCCGCCTCGAAGACCTTCTCCTTCGAGTCGAGCAACGCCGAGGCGGTGAGCGCGAGAATGGGAATCGAGCGTATCGGTTCGTCGAACTCCTCGCGGATGTTCCGCGCCGTCTCGTAGCCGTCGAGCACGGGCATCGAGAGATCCATTAAGATAAGATCGAACTCCTCGGATTTCAATTTCTCGATCGCGACGCCGCCGTGTTCGGCGGACTCGAACTCCGCGCCCCAGAGCGCGAGCATATTCGCGGCGACGAGTCGGTTCATCTCGTTATCCTCGACGACGAGCACGCGCGCGCCCTCGAGATTTCCCTTCGGCACGCCCGTCGCGTTTCGCCGTTCCTCTGCCGCCTCGCGCGCCCGCTCCTCGGTCGCCCGTCGGAAGGGCAACGCGAAAGCGAACGTTGTGCCGACGCCCGGCTCGCTGGAGACGAAGATCGATCCTCCCTGCATCTCGACGAGGCGCTTGACGATCGACAAGCCCAAGCCCGTCCCCGTCTGCTTCTTCGCCGTTTTCGAGGCGATCTGCTCGAAGCTGGCGAAGACTTTATCGAGCTGCTCGTCGGGGATGCCGATGCCCGAATCCTTCACGCGAACGTGTAGCGTGAAACTCTTCTCGTCGCGCGGCTCGGCGTCGACGAACATCTCGACGCTTCCTTCGTTCGTGAACTTGACGGCGTTCGAGAGAAGGTTGAGCGCCACCTGCGTCAGCCGCACGTCGTCCCCGACGGCGTAGTCGGGCACGGCGTCGGCGAGGGCGGCGTCGAGTCGGAGGTTCTTACCGTCCGCCATAATTCGCACCGTCTCGGCGGCGCGCTCGAGCGTCTCGCGAATCGGGAAGACGTCCTCGGAAAACTCGATCTTCCCCGCCTCGATTTTCGAGAAGTCGAGCACGTCGTTGATAATGACGAGGAGGTTGTCCGCCGAGGCGCGGATGACGTCGATGAACTTTCGCTGCTCGGGCGTCGGGTTCATCTCTAAAAGAAGGTGGGAGAGACCGAGCACGGCGTTCATCGGCGTTCGGATTTCGTGGCTCATATGCGCGAGGAAGCGCTGCTTGGCTTTGGTGGATTCCTCGGCGCGCCCCTTAGCGTCGATCAGCTCGTCGATCGACTCCTTCACGTCGGTGATGTCGCGCATATAAATCGAGGCGCCCGTAACGTCCCCGTCGTCTCGAATAATCGGATTGAGCGCCACCTCCAGCACGCGCGTTCTTCCGACCAACTCGACGAGCAACTCTTCGCGGAACCGCTCGCCGCGGAGCGCGCGATCGAACATCGCCTTCCAGAGCGGCGCGATTTCCCCGATGAAATCCAACGGCGAATCGCCGAGCGCGAGCGTTTTGCCGAACTGCGCCTCGAAGAGCGTTTGATACCGCGTGTTCATCGCGAGCACGCGGTAGTCGCGATCGATCGAGACGATGATATCCTCGGTGTTCTCGATCAGCGCGGTAAGGTTGGCTTGGTTGAGCCGCAGTCGCTCCTCGTAGCGCTTCCGCTCGGTTATGTCGCGCGCCACGGCTTGCATCCCGACGATCTCGCCGCGCTCGCGGACGAGTCTCGCTCGTTGCCCGACCCACTTCTCCTCGCCCGTCTTCGTCGAGATCGGAAACTCGTGGGAGGTCGCCTCCTCTTCGTCGTCGAGTTGTGATCGATAGAACGTTTGGACGCGATCGCGCCAATCCTCGCGAATCAGCTCGAGGTAGTTCATACCATGGAGTTCGCGCTCGTCGTAGCCCGTAAGCCCGACGGCGGCGTGGTTGACGAACGTAAACTCGCCCGTCGGGGAAACGCGATAGATAACGTCGGCGGCGTTGCTCACCAAGTCGCGGTAGCGGCGCTCGCTCTCGGCGAGTCGGACTTTCGCCTCCTCCCGCGCCGTCGCGTCGCGATAGAGCCAGAGGCGCCCGCGGTCGTCGTCTCCCTCGCGGAAGGGAACGTAGTCTCGCTCCAGCACGACGCCGTCGATCGTTTCGATTAAGTCGCCGCGCACCACTTCGCCCGCCTCGAGTATTTCGTCGATGCGCCGAATGAACTCGTCGGGATCCTTGAAGAGCCCCTTGCTTTGCTCGGCCGCGGCGGAGCAGTCCGTCCCCACGAGCGCCTCGGGGGGCGCGGGGATGCGGAACATATCGCAGAAGAGTTGATTGGTCATCGCGATGCGACGGTTCTCGTCCTCCAAGAGCGCGCCGTCGCGCATATGGCCAAGCAACAGTCGCACTTGGTCGGCGAGGGCGAGGGCGCCGCGATCGGCGCGCGATTCGTTTGAGGGGGTCATAACGTCGATTCCTTCGACGCCGTCTCGAGAGTGCGCGCTCCGACGAGCGGCGTCCGTTTGGTTCGCGGTAATTTTGCTTTGCTCCATATTGAAAATTCCGACGCATTTTTCCAAACGCACGAGGAGTTAATCGGTATAATCGGGAAATCCGACGCCGCGACAAATAGCCGCCCCTCGCTATTTTCTCGGATAACGACGAATGCTTCGTATATTTGTGATCTCACAAAACGCGACGACGATGAAGAGACCCGAACCGAGTAAACTCGCCGACGCCCGCCCCGACGAAGCCCGCCGCTTCGGTTGGTTCGCGGGCGTCTTTACGCCGGACATCTTGACGATTCTCGGCGTCATCATGTTCCTTCGCCTCGGCTGGGTGGTGGGCAACGCGGGCTTGCTCGGCTCGATCGCCATCATCGTTCTGGCGAAGGTCATCACCATTTGCACGGGCTTGTCGATGTCGTCGATCACGACGAACATCCGCATCGGGGCGGGCGGCGCGTATTCGATCATCGCGAAGTCGCTCGGGCTCGAGGCGGGGGGCGGCGTCGGCATTCCGTTCTATGTTTCACAAACGCTCTCGGCCGGTCTCTACATCTTCGGCTTCACCGAAGGGTGGACGATGATTTTTCCCGCGCACGACCCGACGATCGTCGCGCTCGCCGTGTGGGCGCTTCTGCTCGGCGTCTCGTATTTCTCGACGGCGTTGGCGCTGAAGATCCAATACTTCGTGCTGGCGGCGATCGTCGCGGCGGTCGCGTCGTTCCTCCTTTCGCCCGGCGAGCCGGCGGCGGATATGCGGCTGATCGGGACGTTCGAGGACGCCGGCTTCTGGGACGTCTTCGCCATCTTCTTCCCCGCCGTTACGGGCATTATGGCGGGCGCGAATCTTTCGGGCGATCTCGCCAATCCGCGCAAAGCCATTCCCCTCGGCACGATGAGCGCCATACTCGTAACGATGACGATTTACATAGGAATGGCGTGGGTGTTGGCGTTCGTGGTTCCGAACGAAACGCTCCGCGACGATCAACTCGCGATGGTCGATTACGCGCTCTCGGGACCCGTCGTCATCGTCGGAATATTGGCGGCGACGTTCTCCTCCGCGCTCGGCTCCATCGTCGGGGCGCCGCGCGTGTTGCAGGCGTTGGCTGAACGCGAGACGGTTCCCGCCTCGAAACTCTTCGCCGCCAAATCCAAGAGCGCCGAACCGCGCAACGCCGTCGCCTTCACGGGCGCGGTGATCGCCGTCTCGCTCTTGCTCGGCGACCTCGACGCGCTCGCCGCGCTCATCACGATGTTCTTCCTTATCACCTACGGCATGCTCAACCTCGTCGTCTTCATCCAACAGAGTATGGAGATCATCAGTTTTCGCCCGACGTTTAAGATACCGCGCTTCGTCCCGGCGCTGGGCGCCGTCGGATGCGTCTTCGTGATGTTTTTGATAAACGCGGTCTTCAGCGTCGTCGGCATCGTCGCCGTCGTCGGCATCTACGCGTGGCTGACGAGGAAAGGGCTCCGCGCCGAGGGTGGCGGCGATATCCGAGGGGGGATGTTCCTCGCCTTGGCGGAGGCGGCCTCGCGGCTATCGAGCAAGTTTCCGCGTCACCAGATTTCATGGAAGCCCGACCTCCTCGTTCCGATCGAAGATCCGGACGTGTGGGGCGGCTCGCTCCTCTTCCTCCAGAACATCACGTATCCGAACGGGAGCGTCTTCGCGTTCACCGCGCGCGACCGCGAGGTGAAGCAAACGCGCGAGCGCTTGGAGAAGCTCCTCGATCCGCTCCGCTCGCGGAACATGCACGTCCACGCCGCCGTCATCGAGGAGCCGGATTTTATCCACGGCGCGAAGATCGTCATCCAAACGCTGCACGGCGGCGCGCTCCGCCCCAACTCGCTCTTCCTCACCGTCGGCACGGATTCGAAGAAGGACGAAGCGATCCGCACGCTCGTCCGCCACGCCGTCGATTACGAACTCGGCGTCGTCGCGCTTCGCCAACATCCGCGCGTCGCCTTCGGGATGCAGAAGGACGTCTCGCTTTGGCTGCGCGACAAGAGTCCGAACTGGCACCTCGCAATGCTAATCACGCTGCAGCTCCAGATGAATTGGGGCGGGAAAATCAATCTCGTCACCGTCGCGGATCCCGACAAACCGCGCCGCTACTATCGCGATTTCCTCGAAAGCTTGTCGGATCAGGCGCGCTTGCCGGCGATGACCGAGTTCCACATCCTGCGCGGCGGATTCGAGGAGGCGGTGAAATCGGCGCCTCGCGCTGACGTCAACATCTTCGGCTTGGCGGATCAAATCAACCTCGAGCAAATCCGCCGGCTGCCGGATTTCACGCAATCCTCATGCCTGTTCGTTCGCGACTCCGGTCACGAGAGCGCGTTGGCGTAACACGTGCCGAGCGCGCCGAGCGCGTCGGCAATGCGCGTGTTCGCGACTCCGGTCACGAGAGCGCGTTGGCGTAACGTCGAGAATCTATCTATATTATATAGTCGTCGCGAGGGCGACGACGCGGGCTTGACTTCCACCATTAAGTAAGGAGTAGGATATGACCCTCCGACGCGTATTCACCGCGGCGTTCGCGCTCGCGCTTCTCGTCGCCGTCGCGCGCGCCGAAGAGCCGCAAGAAGATCCGAAGGGCGGACTGTTTATAAACCTCACGACCGACGACACGTGGGCGGCGGCTAAGGCGATTATGTTCGCGCACGAGCGCGTTCTGAAAAACGGCTACGCGCCCGTAACGATTTGGCTCAACGTTCGCGGCGTTTATCTCGCCGATAAAAATCGCGCCTCGCACGTGCACGGCTTAATGCGCGCCGACGACGCCTCGATCCACGATATGCTCGCCGCGTTCATCGCCGACGGCGGCACGGTCATCGCCTGCCAAGCGTGCGCCAAGGCGGCGGGGCTCGGCGAGGGGGATTTGCTCGACGGCGTCGTTATGGGAAGCGAAGAGCTCGTCTTGGGATTGCTCTTCGATCCGAACGTGAAAACGCTCTCGTGGTAAGCGCCATCCGAACAATTTTTGAAGCGGCTCCGCGCCGCTTTTTTTATTTGTAAAAACTTTGCGCGCGGTTTTCCGTTTTTTATAAAAGTTGTAAATTAACGGAAACTCCGCAGCGGCGCGAAACTTTCTTATCAAAACCAAATAATTGGAGCGAGGCAATTATGGGCATCTTCGACAAGATCAAAGGGGAGTTGATCGACGTCATCGAGTGGACGGACGATAACACGGAGACGATGGTCTGGCGCTTCCCCCGTCACGGCAACGAAATTAAGCAGGGCGCGAAGCTGACCGTCCGCGAAAGCCAATCGGCGGTGTTTGTGAACGAGGGGAACGTGGCGGACGTTTTCTCGCCGGGAATGTACGACCTCTATACGCAGAACCTTCCCGTCCTCTCGACGCTGAAGGGCTGGAAGCACGGTTTTGAGAGTCCGTACAAAGCGGAAGTATATTTCGTCGCGATGCGGAATTTCACCGATCGGAAGTGGGGGACGAAGAATCCGATTATGTTGCGCGACCCCGAGTTCGGTCCCGTTCGTCTGCGCGCGTTCGGCAGCTACGCGCTGAAGGTCGGCGATCCGTATAAGTTCATCAAGGAGATCGCGGGCACCGACGGCAGGTTCGAGTCGAGCGAGATCACCGATCAGCTCCGCAACCTCATCATCACGCGCTTCACCGACGCGCTCGGCGAAAGCAAGATTCCGATACTCGACCTCGCCGCCAACTACGACGAGCTCTCCGACTTCATACAGAAGAAGATCAATCCCGAGTTCCAAGAGCTCGGCGTCGAGATCACCAAGTTCTTAGTGGAGAATATTTCGTTGCCGAAGAACGTCGAGGAGGCGCTGGATAAACGCAGCTCGATGGGCATCATCGGCGATCTGAACAAGTACACCCAATACCAGACGGCGAACTCGATCGAGAAAGCCGCGGGAACGCCCGGCGGCGGTATGGGGCAAGGTATGGGAATGGGGATGGGTTTCGCGATGGCGAACCAGATGGCGCAATCCTTCAATCAGCCGCAACAACAGCGGACCGGGCAACAAGCTCCGGCGGGCCCGCCGCCCGTGCCGCCGCAGTCGCAGTTCTATCTCGCGATCGACGGCAAGCAGCAAGGACCCTACGACCAAGCGGCGATGCAAAAGATGGCGCAAGACGGAACGCTCGCGCGCGAGACGCTTATCTGGAAGCAGGGCATGGACGGCTGGAAAGCCGCGGGCGAAGCCGACGAAACGAAGGGGCTCTTCGGCGCCGCGCCGCCGCCGCTTCCGCCGCAATAAGCGACGCCAACCGACGCTAACGCTCCCCCGCCGACGGGGAGCAACCCCACCATTCCATACGAGGCGGAGATATGGACGAAGGATATGTCGAAAATCATGACGCGGTTAGCTCCGAAACCGAGTGCACCAACTGCGGCGCCCTGTTAAAGTTCAAACCCGGCACCACCTCGCTCGCGTGCGAGTATTGCGGCGCGCAAAACGAAATCGTCGAGCAAAAAGACGAGAAGATCGAGATCGTCGAGAACGACTTGACCGAGGAGGCGCTCCAAGAAAAAGAGGCCTCCGACGACACGTATGTGGCCTACGTCGTTAAGTGCGCCTCGTGCGGCGCCGAGACGACGCTTGATCCCGACGTCTCCTCCGGCTCGTGCCCCTATTGCGACACCCCGCTCGTCGTGAAAGGCGGCGGCGACAAGAAGATGCACAAGCCCGCCTACCTTCTGCCGTTTAAGATCGACGTGAAGGAGGCGGTCAAGCGCTTCAAGGAGTGGGTGAGCGGTCTCTGGTTCGCGCCGAGCAAACTCAAGCAATACGCCAACAATTTCGAAAAGCTCGTCGGCGTGTACGTTCCGCACTGGACGTTCGACGCCGAGACCTCGACCGACTACACGGG
>WJMR01000271.1 GCA_014727845.1 Ignavibacteriales bacterium | reverse complement strand
GCTTCATCTTCTTCCAGAAGGCGGTCGTCGAGGCGTTCCAACATATGAACTGGAAACCCGACGTCATCCACTGCAACGATTGGCAGACGGGGCTGATCCCCCTCTTGGTGAAGGACAACTATAGCTGGGACGAGATGTTCGACGACGTCGCGACCGTAACGACGATCCACAACATCGGCTACCAAGGGCGCTTCCCGAAGCAAACGCTCTATAAGGCGGAGCTGCGCGAGTCGCTCCACTACGAGAACGGACCGATCGAAGTCTGGGGCGGCGACGTCTGCTTCCTGAAGGCGGGCTTGATGTTCGCCGACGCGCTCAACACCGTAAGCCCGACCTACGCCAAAGAGATTATGACCTACGACTACGGCGAGGGGTTGGACGGCGTGTTGTGGCATCGGCGGGAAGATTTCTACGGGATCCTCAACGGCGTCGATTACTCCGTCTGGTCGCCGGAGAAGGACGCGAAGATACCCGCGAACTACTCGGCGTCGGATTTGAGCGGCAAGCGCGAGTGCAAGCGGGCGCTCCAAGAGCGGCTCGGGCTGCCCGAGCGCGACGACGTCCCCGTTATCGGAATCGTCTCCCGGATGGTCTCGCAGAAGGGCTTCGATCTCGTCGCCGACGCGCTCGGCGCGCTCACGAACTTCGACGCGCAGTGGGCGATCCTCGGCTCGGGCGAGAAGGAGTATCAGGATATGTTCCGGAACTTCGCCGACTCGCGCGAGAACGTCGCCGCGCACATCGGCTACGACGACGAGTTGGCGCATTGGATAGAGGCGGGCGCCGATATGTTCCTCATGCCCTCGCGCTACGAGCCGTGCGGCTTGAACCAAATCTATAGTCTCCGCTACGGCGCGGCGCCGATCGTCCGGAAGACGGGCGGATTGGCCGACACCGTGCGGGATTGGGACGAGTCGCGCGCCGAAGGCGGCTACGACGGCGACGGCTTCAGCTTCCACGACTACTCGCCCGGCGCGCTCGTCTCGAGCGTCGAACGCGCGATCAACGTCTATCGCCAACCCGAGCTGTGGGCGCGGCTCGTCCAAAACGCTATGAAGAAGGACTACTCGTGGGAGCGCTCGGCGAAGCGTTATGTGGAGCTTTACGAGCGCGCCATCGCCAATCGGAGGGGCGAGGCGCCCGGAAGCCCCGAGGATATAACGCTTTAGCGACGCGTTCGGCCATGGGGCTATAAAAATAGCCCTTTGGAGCTATGGTATTGACAATAGTATTTTTGTTTCTTACCTTCCAACGGAAGAGGCGTGGACGGTAACGTCCCGCCGATTATTCCGTTCACAACGAAAAGGTTAGATGAAACGGTCGATGCAGGCGACGCTCGCCGAAGTTGACAAGTAACCCGCCGATCCCCCTCACCCGATAGCCGTCGGGACGAGAGACCGGCGGCGCCTAACCCATCATCGTCATAAAACGAGGCAGATATGTACGCCGGCAAAACGCTCGATTCGCTCGGCTCGACTCGTAGGCGGAACGCCCGCGAGGGCGCGACGTCGAATCCGCGACGCGACTGGTTCTATGTGGCTCCGTGGACGATATCGGAACCCGCCGACGACGCCGACGCGCTCGAGCGACTGCTCCGCCGCGAGAAAGAGTTGAAGAAACAACTCTCCGATGTGCGGACGCAAATTGAAGCGCTGAAAAGGAATATGGAGTAGCCGCCCTCTCCGATTTTCGGCGCTTCCGCAACCGATTGCACAACCAATCGCGGCGCCACCGCGCCGTAAGGAGCGCGTTATGAAAATCGCCATCTCCTCGGGCTTCGCCGATCGCGACCGCCCGCCCCCGATGGGCAGATCGCCCATGTTCTTCGTCGTCGATTCCGTCGGAGAACGTTCCTACACTATCGACAATACGCCGAACGCCGTCAACGATCCCGACGCCGGCGTCTGGACCGCCGAACTCCTGCACGAGCGCGGCGTGAAAGTCGTCATCGCCGGCGACGTCGATCGACAAGCCGCCAAATACCTACGCGAGCACGGCATCGTCTTTTTCGAGGATTGCCGTTTCGCAACGCCCGGCGAGGCGTATAAGAAGTTCATATCGGGCGAACTCGAACCCGCCAACGAGTTGCCCGCGTGAGCCAAGCGCGTGTAACCCGACCGTCGAACGCCCGACCGTCGAACGTACGACGAGCGGGTTCCGCCCAATAAAAAAGCCGACGAACCTCCGTCCGCCGGCTACGAATCGTTACGATCTCTTCGGCGACTTATCTGCCCAGAATTTCGTCCAGCTTCGCTTTCTTCGCTTGCAACTCTTCTTGCGTCTCCTCGTGGTCGGGATCTTTCTCGATCGCCTCGGACGGGCAGACGGGGATGCACTGCGGCTCGTCGTGGAAGCCGACGCACTCGGTGCAACGATCCGGAGCGATGTACGTGTGTTCGTCGCTAATAGCGGCGTGTTCTTCGCCGTCCAGCTCCCACGGCTCTCCTGCGGAGTAAATTGCGTCGTTCGGGCATTCGACTTCGCAAGCCGAGCAGTCGATGCATTCGTCGGTGATACGTACCGCCATTGTTGGTTCCTCTTTTGGCGTTGGTGATGTCGGTTAGTTGGTTCCTGGTTTGCGGATCGGACGCCGCGCGGCTTCCGCTATCTTATTATAATAAGGTTACCGGGACAAAGGTACGCAGGTTTCGCGTTTTCGTCAATCATTACCGATTGAGAGGTTGATCGATCAATCCGAGCGACCGAAGCCGATGCGCGCGCGTCGCCTCTCGCGTCCCGTCGCGGTTCAGCGCCTCGGTCGTCGCTCGCCTCAATCGGCGCTTCTTGAGGGGCGCGAGCCGCAGGAGCCACGGGAGCCGGAAGTCGTAGCCGAAATCCGCGCGGTCGAACCCGAGCTCGCGGAAACGCTCGAGGAAGCGGGGGACCTCCTCGACGTTCCGCCAAATCATAGTGAAGTGCCCGATAATCTCGACCTCGCCCCCGACGCGTTCGCGCGCCTCGCGAATCAGGCGGACGTTCTCGAGGACGCGCTCCCACCGGCTCCCTCGGTTGATCGCCTCGTGCGTCGCCTTCGTCGCCGCGTTGATCGAGACGTGGACGAACGCCGAGTGTCGCGCTATCAGCTCCGCCCACCGCTTGTTGATCATAATCGCGTTGGTGAGGAACGATATCTTTTTGCCGAGCGCCGCCGCGTGCTCGAAGTAGCGCTTCGCCTCCTTCATCGCGAGAGGTTCGCCGCCTTGGATTTCGATCGTCTCGATCGGACCCAAATCCACCCGCTCCCGTAATAGCTCGTCCGAGAGGCGCTCGGGGCTCCGATGATCCTGCCAATAGCACATCACGCAATCGAGATTGCAGAACTCGCCCGTCTGGAGCTTGAGTCGTCGGACGTTCGCGTAGTCGCTCTCGACCGAATCGTGGCGCGGCTCGGCGAGCTCCTCGGCGGTCAGCAAGTTGCATCCTTTATAGCAGGCGAGCTTTCCGTCGAGGGATTTCCTTCGCCACGCGCGTATCGGCGCGTCGTCCATAATTTCGGCGAGCGACTTCTCGTTGAGGTTCCCAATCGCGGCGGGCTTCTCGTGGCAGCAGCTATAGACCGCGCCGTCCTGCATAACGAACGCCTCGCTCCAGAGCCGCGGGCAATAGGTGTCTCGTTTCATAAGGGCAATATATCGCGGTCGGCGGCGCGTCGCAACCTACCCGCGGTCGAGATCGCGCGGACGAGCGCGGATCGATTGGAGGAGCGACGGCTAAACGCGGAACTTCTCGCGGATATTTTCCGTGACGATCTTGCCGTCGAAAAGGTGGAGGACGCGGTTGCCGTATTCGGCGTAGGCGGGCGAGTGGGTGACGGAGACGACGGTGGCGCCGTCGTCGTTGAGCTCGGCGAGGATGTTCATCACCTCGTCGCCGCGCGTCGAGTCGAGGTTTCCCGTCGGCTCGTCGGCGAGGACGAGCGCCGGCTTGGCTACCGCCGCGCGCGCCACGGCGGCGCGTTGCTGTTGCCCGCCCGAGAGTTGGCGCGGATATCGGTCGGCGCGATGCATCAACTCCATCCGCTCGAGCGCCTCGGCGGTCCGCCGCCGGCGCTCCGCGCTCGGAATCTTAAGGTAGGAAAGCGGCAACTCGACGTTCTCGAAAATCGTCAACTCGTCGATGAGGTTAAAGCTCTGGAAGACGAACCCAATGTTCCGCTTCCGCAGACGCGCCCGCTTTCGCTCGGGCATGCGCGCCACGTCCTCGCCCATAAAGCGGTAGGCGCCGCTCGTCGGATTATCCAACAAGCCGAGGATGTGCAGCAGCGTCGATTTCCCGCAGCCCGAGGGACCCATCACGGAAACGAACTCCCCCTCGTCGATCGAGATCGACACGTCGTCCAACGCGGTCGTCTCGACTTCGTCGGCGCGATACACTTTCCGTAGATCGGCGGTTTCAAGTAAGGGCATAGCGGTTCCGGCGTTCAACAAGGTTCGCGCTAATATCCGAAATTTCCTTTATATTGGCTAATCGTTGCGGATGAACGCGGCGACGGCGCGGATAAACGGCGCTCCTCCACATTCGGCGGTTTCTTTTCGGGAGAGGAAAGGCAACCAATCCAACGTCGCGGTCGTCATAAGAGAAATCGTATTCCAATCATTTCGGCTCCGACGGACGCGGAACGTTTATGCGGCTGAACAAATTTCGTATCGGCGTCGTCGCGCGCGCGCTGCTGATAGCGGCGACGTTCGCGGCGGGTTACGAGTTGTGGCGAGCGACCGACTCGCTCGCGGCGTTGGCGGCGGGCGCGGCGCTCGGGGCGGCGCAACTTTATTGGCTTTTTGCGACGATCGACGCCGCCAACCGCGACCTAAAACGCTTCCTCGACGCCGTCCGCTTCCGCGATTTTTCTCAAGCGTTCGACCGCGCCGAGTGGGGCGAGAGCTTCCGCGAGCTTAACGAGTCGTTCGCCGAAATTATGTCGGACTTCCGCAAGGAGCGGGAGCGGGGCGAGGAGCGCGAGCAATACCTCCGCGCCGTCGTCGGTCGCGTGGGCGCCGGTTTGATCTCCTTCGACGACGCGGGCAAAGTGGATTTCATCAATCCCGCCGCCGTCGAGCTGACGGGCATGCGGGAGCTGACGCGCTTAAGCCAGCTCCGCGCCGCGAGCGAGGAATTGGCGAACGTCATCGCCGCCGCCGAGCCGGGTGAATCGAGATTGGCGGCGATTGAACGGAAGGAAGGTCGCCGCGTCCTCGCCGTCCGCGTCGCGCGCTTTTCGCTCCGAGGGAGGATTCTCACCGTCTGCTCGCTGCAGGATATCGGTCCCGAGCTGGAGCGCGAGCGGATGACGCGGGAGCTCGAGATCGCTCGACAAACGCAGGCGCGGCTCTTTCCCGTCCGCTTCCCCGACCGTCGCGGCTGTCGCGTCGCGGCGATCCACGAGCCGGCGAAAGAAGTGGGGGGCGACTATTACGACTTCGCCGAGCCGTCCGACGATCGTCTCGTCTTCGTCGTCGGCGACGTCTCGGGCAAGGGGGCGCCCGCGGCGATGTATATGACGCTCGTCAAAGGCGTGTTCCTCGCTTCGGCGGGGGCTCGTCGTTCGCCGAGCGACGCGTTGGCGGAATTCAATCGGCTGCTGCGCGGCGTCGTGGATCCCGGTTCGTTCGTTACCGCGCTTTATGTGGATTTGGATTGCCGGACGGGCGAGTTCTCGTTGGCGCGCGCGGGGCACAATCCGCCGATGCGCTACCGCGCCGCGACGGGCGAGATCGAGGAATTGAAGCCCGGCGGCGTCGGGATCGGGATGGCGAACGACGAGCGATTCCGCGAGACGATCGAGGAAGCGACGGGGACGCTCGAACCCGGCGACGCGCTCTTGCTCTATACCGACGGCGCCGTCGAGGCCGGCGACCCCGCGACGGAACTCTACGGCGAGAAGCGGCTCGGCGAATCCTTCCTCCGACACGTCGCGCTCCCCGTCGGCGAGGCGATCGAGAAGATCCGAGACGACGTCGCCAATTTCGGCGACGCGCCCCGACCCCGCGACGACACCACCTTCCTCCTCGTAAAACGAGATCTCGGCTCGTAAGCGCGCGTTATCATTTCGCACAAACCGACAATTTTTCGACCGTTCGTTGTAAAAATCGCGCGGCTTTTTGTATTTTGTTCCGATAGCAAACTATACCGAGAAACATACGCCACCCCGAGGAAGCGAAGAGGACACTATGCCGGAATTAGCGCTGTTAAAGCAAATCAGAGACAAAGCCGCCCAACTGAAACGAACCGTCGTGTTGCCCGAAAGCCACGACGACCGCGTTATCCAAGCCGCCGCGAAGATCGCCGAGCTCGGCTTCGGTAGCGTGGTTACGCTCGGCGACGAGGACGCCGTTCACGCGAGCGCCGAGAAACTCGGCGTCAAGCTCACGGGCGTGCGCGTGATCGATCCGAAGAAATCCGACCGCCTGAGCGATTTCGCGAACGTGTATTTTAATCTCCGCAAGCACAAAGGGATCACCGTAGAAGAGGCGCGCGAGACGATGACGCGCGACCTCTATTTCGGCGCGATGATGGTCCGCGAGGGAATGGCGGACGGCTCGGTCGCCGGCTCGACCGCCTCGACGGGCGACGTTATGCGCGCGGGGATCACGACCGTCGGATTGAAGGAGGGGGTCTCGATCGTCAGCTCCACCTTCTTGATGGTCTATCCCGAGATCGCCTATAGCTTCGCCGATTGCGCCGTCGTGCCCAATCCGGACGCGGCGCAGCTCGCCGACATCGCGATCTCGACCGCCGAGAATCACGAAAAGCTCACGGGCGAGGAGCCGCTCGTGGCGATGCTCAGCTTCTCGACGAAGGGGAGCGCCAAGCACGAGCTGATCGACAAAGCGCTCGAGGCGACGAAGATCGTTAAAGAGAAGCGCCCCGATTTGAAGGTGGACGGCGAGTTGCAGTTCGACGCCGCCGTCGTCGAGAAGGTCGGCAAGCGCAAAGCGCCCGAGAGCGACGTCGCCGGTAGAGCGAACGTGCTCGTTTTCCCCGACTTGCAGGCGGGCAACATCGGCTATAAAATCGCCCAGCGCTTGGGCGGCGCCGAGGCGATCGGTCCCGTCGTGCAGGGCTTGAAGAAACCGTATTTCGACTTAAGCCGCGGCTGTAGCGTGGACGACATCGTCAACACCGCCGCCATCGCGTTGCTGACGGCGTAAGGACACTTTCTTGAGGCGCGTTGTCTTTGGCGCGCCTTTCATTTATCCGCGAACGGAGAGGGAATCGCGATTATGAGCGCGCCGCTCGTTTACGAAATCAACACGCGCGTGTGGGTCCGTCGGTTCGACGCGCCCGACAAACGCGCCACGCTCGACGACGTACCCGACACGGAATGGGAGCGCCTCGCCGCGCTCGGCTTCAACTACGTCTGGCTGATGGGCGTATGGGAGACGGTCGAGAAGACGATCGAGAAATACGCGCTCACGCCCGAACTCGAGGCGGAGTATCGGCGCGCGCTGAAGGATTACGACCGTCGAGACGTCGTCGGCTCCCCCTTCGCCGTCGCGGATTACGACGCGCGCGAGGACCTCGGCGGCGACGCCGCCTTGGCGCGCCTCCGCGAGCGTATGCGCGGCTACGGCTTGAAGCTCCTTCTCGATTTCATCCCCAACCACTTCAGCGCCGAATCCGACCTGCTCTACTCCGAACCCGAAATTTTCCTGCAAGGAACCGACGAGGACCTCGACGAGGACCCCGACACCTTCTTCCGTCCGGAGGCGAACCCCGACAAGATTTTCGCGCACGGGCGGGATCCGTTCTTTCCCGCGTGGACGGACACCGCGCAAGTCAACTACTTCTCCGAGCCGGCGCGCCGCGCTATGATCGAACGCCTCGGCTCCCTCGCCGAGCGATGCGACGGCGTACGGTGCGATATGGCGATGCTCGCGCTGACGAACGTCTTCAACAACACGTGGCGCGGCGTGGCGATCCGCGACGGACGCGCCAAGCCCGACGAAGAGTTCTGGACGAGGGCGATCCGCGAGACGCGCGCCAAACGCGAGGATTTCCTCTTCGTCGCCGAGGCGTATTGGGATATGGAATGGAGCTTGATGAAAACGGGCTTCGATTTCGTGTACGATAAGCGCCTCTACGACCGATTGCGCCACGAGCGCGCCCGCCCTATCCGCGACCACTTGAACGCCGACGAAGCGTATAGCAAGCGATGCGTCCGTTTTATCGAGAACCACGACGAGGCGCGCGCCGCCAACGCGCTCGGCTTCGATCGCTCCCAAGCCGCCGCCGTAATTATCGCCACGATCGAGGGGATGCGACTCTTCCACGACGGGCAGTTCGAGGGTCGGCGGATTAAGCTCCCCCTCCAACTCGGTAGAGAACCCGACGAGAACGAGCATCCGCCGCTGAAGGCGTTCTACGAGCGCCTCTTCGAACTCGCGAACGACGAGACGTTCCACGTCGGCGACTTCCGCGTCCTCCGCCCGGAGCCGGCGGGACCCCACGACGACACGTTCCACAACCTCGTCGCCTACGAACGCGCGAGCCGCGACAAGACGCGCGTCGTCGTCGTCAACTACTCGGGCGTTACGAGCCGGTGCCGACTGAAGCTCGAGTTGCCGGGCTTCGAGGAAGAGCTTCAACTCGTCGATCTCCTCCAACGGAAAAGCTATCGGCGGAGCGCCAAAGAAATCCGAACCGAGGGGCTCTTCGTCCGGCTCGGCGCATGGCGCGCCCACGTCTTCGCCTTCTAATTCGTCCCCATTGCCGTTCGAAATTTCCTCCGTTTGGAAACTTACGAGCGGCGCTTTGTGTTATCGTATATGGCGGCGGGCGACTCGCCTCCGCGACTACGAGAAACGACCACCGAGAAAGCGAGCGACGACGATGAAGGTTGCGGTATTTGGAACGCAGTCCTACGACAAGCAATATCTAAAGGAAGCGAACGAGAACGCGGGCGACGCGCACGAGTTAAAATTCTATAAGCCGAATCTCACGCGGGACACCCTCCCGCTCGCCGAGGGCTACGAGGCGGTCTGCATATTCGTCAACGACGTCGCCGACCGGGAGGTGATCGAAGGGCTCGCCGCGCGCGGCGTGAAGCTGGTGGCGTTGCGGGCGGCGGGTTTCAACAACGTCGATCTCGACGCGGCGCGGGAGCGGGGCGTCGGCGTGGTGCGCGTGCCGGCGTACTCCCCCTACGCGGTCGCCGAGCACACCGTCGCGCTGTTGCTGGCGCTCAATCGGAAGATCTATCGCGCGTTCAACCGCGTCCGCGACGGCAACTTCCTGCTCGACGGGCTGACGGGCTTCGACGTCCGAGGCAAGACGGTCGGGATCGTCGGGACGGGGAAGATCGGCTTGGCGGTCGCGCGCATCTTCAACGGATTCGGCGCGCGGATTCTGGCGCACGACAAATATCCGAGCGAGGAGGCGAAAGCGCTCGGCGCCGAATACGTCGAGGTCGAGCGGCTCTTCGAGGAGTCGGACGTCGTAACGCTCCACTGCCCGCTTACGCCCGAGACCTACCACCTCGCCGACGCCGAGGCGTTCGAGCGGATGAAGGACGGCGCCGTGTTCCTGAACACGAGTCGAGGCGCGCTCGTCGAGAGCTCCGCGATGGTGGACGCGCTCAAGAGCGGGAAGCTCGGGGGCGTCGGGTTGGACGTGTACGAAGAGGAGGCGGACCTGTTCTTCAAAGATCTCTCCGACCGCGTCATCCAAGACGATCTCTTCGCGCGGCTGCTCACTTTCCCGAACGTCGTCGTTACGGGGCATCAAGGGTTCCTCACCGTCGAGGCGCTTCGGAATATCGCCGAGACGACGATCGGCAACATTACCGACTACGAGCGGACGGGGAAATCCGGAAACGAGGTGCAACCGCAACGAGAGAGCGCGTAGGATAATTCCTACAACTTATTATCTGACAATTAGTTATTTTAATTACATAAAGGTTATCGTGACGACCGTCACATAACTTGTTGAAGAATTTACCTGTTGTCGTATCCTCTACGACAACCAAATAGGTCGAACGACGACGGCGCGGGCTAATTCGAGGGCGTATATTTGAATTAGTTCTTGAACGAAACAAAGAACACAAACGGAAGGGAAAGGCAATGACGGCTATTGAACTATTGAGCGTAATCTTGGCGATTGAAGTCGGATTACTGGCGGGGTTGGCGGCGACGGCGATCTACGGAAAGGGCGGCTTCTCGCTCCCGAAGATCGAGCTGAAACCGCTTCGGGCGCTGCGCGGCGCCTCGCTATCGCGAATGAATCTCCAAATGCAACGCGCGTTCGCCGCGTGGATGGACGGAAAGTAAGAGTTTCTCTTATACGGTAACGACGAACCGGTAAGCCGCGGGGGGCGGTTTGCCGGTTTCTTTTTGTGCGCGGGGAGGGGGGAATCCGGTATGGGGCGTTTCCGTAGTCGGAAACACGACGGCGCGTCGGAGCGAGCGCGACGACGAATAGGCGGCGAGCGCTACCACGTCGGCTGAACGCGCGCGCTATATTGAGAACGCAAGCATTAGCCATTATACGAGGCGCGAACCAATGACGACGATCGAAATGCTAACCGCCGCGCTTACGATCTTTGCCGGATTGCTGATGGGCGTGGCGGTTTCGGAGATAGTTTGGAAGCTCCGGACGAGACGCGAGAAGCGAGTTCGGAATCGCCCGTCTAAAACGGGCGCGTCGCTCCGACGGTTGGGCGTCGAGAGAAGTTGGTCGCATTTCACGGGGGACGACGCCTCGTAATCAAAGTGTTCCATCCCGATACGTTGAGTCGGTAAGCCGCGGGGGATCGGCGGACCGGCTCTTTTTTGTACTCTCGCGCTTCTCTCGAATCCCTCGTTTGTAGTAAATCGGAACTTCCCCTCTGTCGTAAAACGAGCGCTCGGCGCGTCGCGGAAATCGGCGACTCGTCGCGGGCGGCGCTACGCGCTAATCCGCCGAAACGCTACTGCGACGCGGCTCTCGGCGGGTTATCTTTGTATCGAACGATTAAGGAAACCAAGAAGGAGTTGTGAATATGTCCCCGATCAATCTGTTAACCGTCGCCCTCGCCGTCGAAATCGGCGCGCTCGTTGGATTGCTTTCCGTCTCCTTCCACTATATGAAAAAGCTCCGGAGCGCGACGACGGCTCGCGAACCGAAGCCCGTCAAGGTTTTTAAGAAGAGTCGCTTACTCGAGGGCGCTTCGCTTCGACGCGTAAACTTGTCGATCCAACGCTCCTTTACGGCGTGGTTGGACGGCGAGCGATAACCGATAGTTTTCCCGGGCGCTCGACCGAAACGCATGCCGGAAACGCCGCGGGGGGTGGCGTTTCCGGCTTCCTCTTTCTAAACGACGCCTCGGCGCCTCACCACTCGATCTCGCTTCCCTCGACCTCGTACTCCGGCTCGCGCGGCTCGAAGTCGAACATCCGCTCGGGCGCCGTGAGACGGGTGACGACCACGCTCGCTATCCGCTCCAGCTCGACGACCTGATCTCCCATGCCGTTCGTCCCCTTCTGGCTCGACCAATACGCCAAGTTCTTTCCGCCCGACGAATCGACGACCCATCCGAGGAAGACGACCGAGTGTCCGCCGCCCGACTTCCAGTTGATGTTCACAAAGTCGCCCGGCTTTGCGGCGTTCGGCTCCACGCGCTCGCCGGCCGCGGCGTATTGCGCGAGGGCGTAGTTCGTGCCCGGACCGTCGGCGTTCCACTCGCCCCAGAACTTCACGTGATCCTCGCGGCGCCCCCCGTCCGGCTCCTGCATCCGCAAGAGCTCGGCGCGCTTTTCGCTTAGCGCGAGCTTCGCGTCGGCGAAAATCAGGTTTAACGCCTCGACGAACGCCGTGAACGACGCGCCGCTACAGTAGCTCGTCTTCCGAGGCGCGTCCACCAACTCGACGCCGAGCAGCTTCAAGTCGTAGCCGATCGGCGACTCGGGCGGGTCGGCGGTTATCCCGATGAAGTAGCCGCCGCCGTCGGGCGCGGTCGCCTGCGCCGCGTCGATTCCCGACAATATATAATAGTTGTATCCCTCGACGTATTTTCCGAACGTCTCGGCGTGCTTCGTGTGGTGGGAGCCGTTGGCGAGGTCTTCCGACGAAAGGACGAGCCACTCCTCCGCGTCCGTCTCGGGTCTATGGTCTTGCGCGAGCGTCGGCGCCGCGAGAGAGGCGACGAACGCCGCCATTACGATCAAAGATTTCATTGCGCGCTCCTTTTGGTGATTGCCCATGTGCTCGAAGATACAAATTTCCCGCGAACCGAATCGGTCGCCCGCTCGTCGAACTTCCGAACGTCGCGCGCCGAGACGCGGTGCAAGTAAGCGGACGCGGTGCAAGTAAGCGCGATTTTCCGTACCTTTTAAGATTTGGCGCGAAACGATAACCCAAACACGACAAGACCTATGAAGCAATTTAAAGCGACGACGATTTTAGGCGTAATAAAAGACGGCGAGGCGGCGTTGGGCGGCGACGGGCAAGTGACGCTCGGTTCGACGGTGATGAAGCACAACGCGGCGAAGATACGCCGCTTAGCCGACGGCTCCGCGCTCTGCGGGTTCGCCGGCGCTTCGGCGGACGCCTTCACGCTTATGGAGCGGTTCGAGGATAAGCTCGAGCAGTACCGCGGCAACATCCAACGCGCGGCGGTGGAGCTGGCGAAGGATTGGCGGACCGACAAGTACCTCCGTCGCCTCGAAGCGATGCTCGCCATCGTCGCCAAGGACGAGGCGTTGCTCGTTTCCGGAAACGGGGACGTGATCGAGCCGACCGATCGGATTGTCGCCATCGGTTCGGGCGGAATGTACGCGCTCGCCGCCGCGAAGATGCTTCTGAAATACTCGGACCTCTCCGCCGCCGAGATCGTTCGCGAGGCGCTGACGACCGCATCGGAGATCTGCGTGTACACCAACGACCAAATCGTCGTCGAAACGCTTTAACCGAAATAGAACGGACACTATGAACTTACCGGGAATAACCGACAAGAACGACGCCTACGAGGATATCTCGAAGGACCTCACGCCCGCGCAAATCGTCGAGGCGCTCGATCGCTACATCATCGGGCAGGATAAAGCCAAGCGCGCGGTCGCCATCGCGCTCAGGAACCGCCTACGTCGGCGGCGCGTGGAAGGGAAGCTCCGCGAGGAGATCATGCCGAACAACATCATCTTGATCGGACCGACGGGCGTCGGGAAGACGGAAATAGCGCGGCGACTGGCGAAGCTGGCGAGGGCGCCGTTCGTGAAAGTCGAGGCGTCGAAATTCACCGAAGTCGGCTACGTCGGGAGAGACGTCGAGTCGCTCGTACGCGACTTAGTCGAGATCTCCGTAAATATGGTGAAGCAAGAGAAGACCGAGGAAGTGAAGGACCGCGCCCGCGAAGCCGCCGAAGAGCGCATCCTCGACGTTCTTATCCCCCCCGTCAAGCGTCCGAAAACGCCGCACCCCGACGGTCCCGAAGCCGAAGAAGAGGAGCGCCTCCAAAACGAAAAGACCCGCGAGTGGATGCGTAAGAAACTCCGCGACGGCGATATGGACGAGCGTCTCATCGAGTTTGATATGCAACAGCAGGGCGCGGGCATGCAGATTATGGGTCCCTTCGGCTCGGACGACCTGGGGATCAATCTGCAGGAAATCATGTCCAACATGATGCCGAAGAAAAAGAAGAAGCGGAAGACGACGATCGCCAACGCGCGCGAGATCCTCCAACAAGAGGAGGCGCAGAAGCTGATCGACCTCGAGGCGGCGCAGAAGGAGGCGATCAAGCGGGCGGAGGAATCCGGCATCGTGTTCTTGGACGAGATCGACAAGGTAGCCGGCGGAAGCGACAAACGGCACGGACCCGACGTCTCGCGCGAGGGCGTGCAGCGCGACCTGCTGCCGATCGTCGAGGGATCGACCGTCAACACCAAGCACGGTCCCGTCCGCACCGACCATATGCTCTTCATCGCCTCGGGCGCGTTCTACGTCTCCAAGCCGTCGGACCTCATCCCCGAAATGCAAGGGCGCTTCCCGATCCGCGAGGAGCTCGACTCGTTGACCGAGGAGGACTTCGTGAAAATCCTCACGCTCCCGCAGAACGCGCTCCTCAAGCAATACGCCGCGCTCTTGGCGACCGAGGGCGTCGAGATCGAGTTCGCCGAGGACGGCGTCCGCGAGATCGCCCGCGTCGCCTTCCAAGTCAACGAGGAAGTCGAGAACATCGGCGCGAGGCGGCTCCACACCATTCTCTCGAACCTGCTCGAAGAGCCGCTCTTCAACGCGCCCGACCGACTCGAAGAGAAGAAGGTGGTTGTGGACGGCGAACTGGTGCGCGCGCGGCTTAAGGACGTGATCGCCGACCGCGACTTGAGCAAATACATTTTATAGCGTTGCACTTGAGCATGTGCGGAGCGGATTAGTATATTCCGTTTTCTCGGAGGGCGAACGGCGGCGTAATGAAACGGTTTCTGAAAACGCTCGATCCTTTTATCGAACTCGACGACGAAGAGTTGGACGCGGTCGCCAAGTGCGCCGCGCGCGTGAAGATCAAGGCGGGCGAGCGGCTCTTCGGCGAAGGCGACGAAGGGGACGCGCTCTACGCGGTCGAGAGCGGATTGCTCCGACTGACGCAGCAAGGCGAGGAGATATTCCTCTTCACGCCGGGCGTCGTCTTCGGCGAGATCGCGCTGATCGACGGGGAGCCGCGAACCGGCGCCGTCGAGGCGATCGAGCGCTCGTGTTGCGTCGCGCTGAAAGGCGCGGACATTTTCAATTCCCGGAAGATTCCCTCCAAAGCCGCCGTTAAAATTTTCCGCCGACTCGCCAAGCAAGTTACCTCCTACTACCGAACCCAGTACGGCCAACTCGAGGACGCGATCGAGGACCTCAATTCCGAGATCGACCGACGCCGCGACGCGGAGAAAAAACTGGAGCGCCATCGGGACGAGCTCGAGGCGACCGTCGAGCGCCGCACCGCCGAACTGCTCAACCAACAAAACCTCCTCGCCGAAACGTTGGAGCGATTGCGCGACAGCGAATCGAAATACAAAAACCTCTTCGAAACCGCGCTGATCGGGCTCTTCCGGCTCTCCGACGACGGAAATCGCCTGCTCGCCGCCAACCGCGCGGCGTTGCGCCTGCTCGGATTTAGCGCCGGCGCCAAGCCCGAGGCCGAGGCGATGAGCGTGGAGGATAAAATTCCCGCCGGCGAACTGAAGCACATCCTCGGCGAAGTGAAGAGCAAGGGATTCATCGACAACTACGAGTTCGCCTCGCTCGACCGCGAGGGGAAGTACCGCGTCCTCGCCACCACGATGGCGCTCTACTCGATGCGCGGCTACATCGAAGGGGCGTTGGTGGACGTTACGGATCGGAAGATCGCCGAGCGGAAACTCAAGCGCCGCCTCGAAGCCGAGGAGCTGCTGGCGCGCGCCTCCTCGAAGTTCATCAACGCGACGGTCGAGGATTTTGAGCGGCACGCCTCCGAGGCGCTCGCCTCCGCCGCGCGGTTCTTCGGCGCGGATCGGGCGTCGTTCTATTTGCGGGACGAGGGGAGCCGTCGCTTTCTCCGACGAGCGGCGTGGATCGACGATCGCCTGCCCGACTACGAACGCTTCGAGGACGAGCTGACGATCGATCGGCTTCCGTGGGAACTCGAGAGCGACGACGCGTTCGAGCCGTTCGTCGCCGAATCCGCCGAGCGCGCCGCGCCCTACTTCGGAGGCCTCCGCTCGATCGAGTCGGTCGCCGCCACCCCGATGCGCGCGCAAACCCGTCTGGTCGGATTCCTTTTCTTCGCCTCCGCGTCGCCCCTCTCATGGAACCCCGACGACTCGCGCGCGATGCAACTCGCCGCCGAACTGTTTCTCAACGCGGCGCAACAACACACGCTCGAGCTCCAACTCCACGAAGCGCGCGACGCCGCCGAATCCGCCAACAGCGCCAAGAGCGAGTTCCTCGCCAATATGAGTCACGAGCTGCGCACGCCGCTCAACGGCATCCTCGGCTACGCGCAACTCCTCCTCCGCGATCCCGACCTCGCCGCGAGCGCGCGCGAGAACGTCGCCGTCGTCAAATCCAGCGGCGAGCATCTGCTCACGCTCATCAACGACGTGCTCGACCTCTCGAAGATCGAAGCGGGACGACTCGAGATCGACGAGGCGCCCTTCAACCCCGCCGAGCTGTTCCAAAGCGTCGTCAACATCACGCGCCCCCGCGCCGAGCAACGCTCCCTCGCCTTCCGCTACGTCGCTCCCGAGCGGACGCCCGCGGCGCTGCTGGGCGACGAACGGAAGCTCCGACAAGTGGCGCTCAACCTCCTGGGCAACGCCGTAAAATTCACCAACCAAGGCGGCGTCACGTTCCGCGTTTCCGCCGAAACCGAGGGCGACCGCTGTCGGATCGTCGCGAACGTCGAGGACACGGGCGTCGGCATTCCGCAAGAAAAGATCGACGAGATTTTCGATCCGTTCTCGCAAGTCAAAGAGACGAGCCGAAGCGTGGAGGGAACGGGGCTCGGGTTGGCGATTAGCCGACGCTTGGTGGAGCTGATGGGCGGCGAGATGCGGGTGACGAGCGAGCCGGGGGCGGGTAGCGTTTTTACCGTCGATCTCCCGCTTCGCGTCGTCGAAGCCGCCGAGACGAAAGAGAAGTCGCGCCGCGTGCTCGGCTACCGAGGCGAACGGAGAACCGTCCTCGTCGCCGACGACCAGCCCGAAAGTCGACGACTAACGATCGAGGCGCTCGCCGCGCTCGACTTCGGCGTGCTCGAGGCGCACGACGGCGGGTCCGCGATCCGTCGCGCTCTCGAAGACCGTCCCGATATGCTGGTCGTCGAATCCACCCTTGCCGACATGAACGGGCTCGATGTTGTCCGACGCCTGCGCCAAGCCGACGAAACGCGCGACCTACCGATAGCCGTCGCCTCCGCGAGCGTTTTTGAACGCGACCGCGAGCGCGCCCTCGACGCCGGAGCCGACGTCTTCCTGCCGAAGCCGCTTTCGTTCGATGAATTGATCGCCCGCGTTTCGGAACTACTCGAACTCGAATTAATC
>WJMR01000270.1 GCA_014727845.1 Ignavibacteriales bacterium | reverse complement strand
TGATCTGCATGATGCCCTGCGCCTGCTCGTTCGACGCCGCCGCGATCTCCGCGACGATGTCCGCCGTCTTAGTCGAGTTCTCCGTCACCTCTTTCAGGATCTCGGCGGTCTCGTTGACGATCTCGAACCCGTTCTCCGAGCGCTTGATCGCCGTCTCGATCATCTCGGCGGTTTCTTTCGCCGCTTTCGCCGACCGAGCCGCCAAGTTCCGAACTTCCTCGGCGACGACCGCGAAGCCCTTGCCGTGGCGTCCCGCGCGAGCCGCTTCAACCGCCGCGTTCAGCGCCAATAGGTTCGTCTGGAACGCGATCTCGTCGATCACCTTGATGATCTTCGAGATGTTCTTCGACGATTCGTTGATCTCGCCCATCGCTTCCGTGAGGTTCTGCATACCGGCGTCGCCGCGCTCGGTGGATTTCCGCGCTTGCACCGCCAACGAGCTGGCTTGGTTCGCGTTCTCCGCGTTCATCTTCGTCTGCGAGCTCAGTTCGTTCATCGAACTCGATATCTCCTCGAGCGACGCGGCTTGCTCGGTCGCGCCTTGCGAGAGCGAGACGCTCGCGTCGGAGACTTGCGCCGAACCGGCGAGCACCTCGTCGGAGGTGGCGTTGACTTGTTCGAGGATCTCGTTGATGTTCTCGACCAACGTGTTGACGCTCTCTTGCAGCGCTTGGTGATCGCCGCGATAGTCGCCCGTCATCGAAGAGGTCATATCGCCCGTCGCCATCTTTCGGAGCACCGCCGACGCCTCGTTGATCGGATCGACGATCGCGTCCATCGTGTCGTTGAATCCTTGCACGATCTGCCGATACTCGCCCTGGTGGCGCGCCGCGTCCGCGCGCTCGGAGAGACGACCCTCGGTCGCCGCGTCCGCCAGATTGCCGACGTCCTTAACCAACGCTTGAATGTTCTCTTTCATCATCATCAACCATTGGTGGATCTGATCCTCGTCGGACGCCTTATCCATATGGGCGGTCATATCGCCTTGGGCGATCTTCGTGACGTAGGCGATCAAGTCGGTGAGCCATTGGTGCACGCCGTTGATCGCTTCCTTCATCTTCTGGTGGTCGCCGAAGCATTCGATCTCGACCCGCTCGCGGAGGTTGCCGCCGCGAATCTGACGAAGCACGCGGTTGCCTTCGTCGATCGGGTGGAGAATCGCGTCGAGCATCGTGTTCAAGCCGCGAACGATGTCCGCGTAAGATCCCTCGAACTTCTCGGCGTCGCCGCGCGTCGCGAGTTTTCCGTCCCGCGCCGCCTCGGCGAGGAGGTTCAATTCCTTCTGCAGATCCTGCAGAACCGTCGCGACGTTGTTGACGGCGACTTTCATGTTCTCGTGGTCGCCTTTATATTGACCGGTCATCAACTCGTCGATCTTTCCGTCGCTAATTTGCGCCAACACGCGGTTCCCCTCGCCGATCGGAATCAAGATCGCGTCGAGCATCTCGTTCGTCCCCTTGAGAATCTCGGCGTAAGCGCCCTTGAAACCCGACGGGTCGCCGCGTTCGTCGAGCCGTCCGTCTTGCGCGGCTTGGATGAGCTTCCGCAACTCTTGTTGAAGCCCGTCCACCGACTCGACGACGTTCGTCATACTTTGCCCCAACACGTCCTTGGCGGAGCGAACTTGCACGTTCACGTTCACGTCCCCGTCGGCGATGCTTTGCGCGGCGGAGGCGTGACCTCGGATGTTCTCGACCAAGACGGCGAACGATCCCTCCAGCTCGCCGACCTCGTCGTTCGTCGTCTGCTCGACGGCGACGTCCATATCGCCTTCGGACATACGCTGCGCCACGGCCGCCAAGCGTTTAACGGGATTGCCGATGATACGCGAGATGAAGAAGCCGAGGATAACCGCCAGCACGACGCCGACGATTAAGAAGATCGTCGTCAACGACGTCGCCGAACTCGCCGCCTCGATGTTGGCGTTCTGCCGGTCTTCCGCGTGCACGATCTTCGTGGCGATGATCTCCTCGATCGCGTCTTGCTCGGCGAACGCGTGATCCTCCATATCGCCGCCGAGCATCGCGAAGCCCTCGGCGTCGCGATTTTCCGAGGCGAGCTGCTCGATCACCTTCAAGTCCGCGCGGTAGTCGCCGCGGGCTTGTTGGAGGTTGTCGTAAAGCTGTCGCATCTCGTCGGAGAGTATGAGCTTCTCGAATTCGCGCAAGGTGCTGTCGATCTTATGCGAGTAGTCGTCGATGCGTCCCGCGAATTTCGCCACTTCCTCGGGCGTTTCGGCGATGAGGATATCTCGCGAGTTAACGCGTACTTTTTGGAAATAGTTTTGAACGTGTGCCATCTGAGCGATGGGCACGGTCATATTCGCGTACATCTCTTCGCCGTTGGTTTCAATTTCCGAGATGCTTGTAAGCCCCGTGTAGCCGATAAGACCGGCGATCACGGCGACCAGAAAGAAGCTCAGAATCAGCTTCGACCCGATCTTCATATTGTAGAACCATTGCATAGTAAGACCTCTAAATTTGAGAGAAACAAATCATTCGTCGTTTAGGCCGTCTCGGTCGCCGCCGCCTCTATCGAAGCGAGTTCTTCTTCGTCGAGCAGTTTGGCGACGTTGAGTATGATCTTGACGTCGTCTCCGTCTTTGCCCATCCCTTGGATGAACCGACCTCTCGCGCCCTTCGAGGTTCTGGGGGGCGGATCGATGTTCTCCTCGGGAATGGAGAGCACTTCGGAGACTTCGTCAACGATTAAGCCGACGACGGCGTCTTCGATATCGACGACGATGATGCACGTGCGATCGTGATACTCTTGGAACGAGTATCGGAATCTCGTTCGCACGTCGATCACCGGAATGACTTTACCGCGTAGATTGATTACGCCGCGGACGTAGTCGTCCATATCGGGCACTTCGGTGATCTTTTGTATCCCGACGATTTCCGTCACGAACGCGATGTCGATGGCGTAGTCTTCGTCGGCGATACGGAACACGAGGAACTTATCCTTTAAGGAGTCTTCCTCCTCGAATTCGTCCTCGTCGAGCATGCGCTTGTCTTGGGCGTCGCTCATAGTTACCTCCGTTAGTTACCGGATCGTTCATTCGATTCCTCCTTCGCCGGCGCCCTTTTCCGAACGACGAATCAGATTCTCGACGTCGAGAATCAATCCGATGTCGCCGTCGGCGAGCACCATGCAGCCGGAGAGCCCTTCGATACCGCCCATGTAGGTGGGGAGGGGTTTGACGACGATTTGCTGTTGCCCAAGTATCTCGTCGACGAACAAGCAGACGCTTTTCTCTCTCGATTCTACTATGATTAAAATACCCTTGTCCAAATCGTAATTGTCGGGGTCGTGCCCGTAAATTTCGTGGAGACGCACCACGGGGAAGAGGCGCTCGCGCACTTTCACCATCTCGAGCTTATCCATCGTCATCGTCACGTCCTCGGGTCGAGGTCGGAACGACTCGTGGATCGAGAGCATCGGCAGCGCGTAGATGGTTCGGTTCGAGCGGACGAGCATCCCCTCCATAATCGCCAACGTGAGCGGCATTCGTAGGACGACGGTCGTGCCTTGGTCGGGTTTGGAGTGGAGTTGGATCCTCCCCTGCAACGCCTCGATGTTCCGATTCACCACGTCCATCCCGACGCCGCGCCCCGAAACGTCCGTCACCCTCTCGGCGGTGGAAAAACCCGCCTTGAACACAAAGGAGAACAGTTCCTGCTCGGTGGGTTCGGCGTTTTCGTCGAGCATACCGAGCGCGATCGCCTTGCGCTTAATCTTCTCGGGATCGAGTCCTTTCCCGTCGTCGGCGACGGTGATAACGACGTTCCCCTCGGTCTGCGAGGCGGAAAGATGCACGCGCCCTTGCTCGGGTTTCCCTTTCGCGAGGCGCTCGTCGGGCGGCTCGACGCCGTGATCGATCGCGTTGCGAATGATGTGCACGAGCGGATCGTTGAGGCGCTCCATCACGGTCTTATCGAGTTCGGTCTCGCCTCCCTCGACGGTGAAACTCGCCTTTTTACCCATATCGCGGGCGAGATCGCGGGCGACGCGCCGGAACTTATTGAACGCCGCGCCGATCGGCAGCATCCGCATATTCAACGCCGAGTCGCGAAGCTCCCACGTGAGACGCTCCACTTCCTCGGCGACGCGGAACAACTCCGTCTCTTCGCGGTTGTTGGAAATCCGACTCAGACGCGCTTGCACCACCACCAACTCGCCGACGAGGTTGACCAATTCGTCGAGCTTCTCGGATTTCACGCGAACGCTCGAAACGCTCGAGGCGTCGGCGGCTTCGCTCGTTCGCGACCGCTCCTCGGGAACGTACGCCCGCTCGGCCGCCTCTTCGGCGAGGAGCTCGGCGATCGAGTCCTTCGTGAGCCGGTCGCCCGATAGAATCAAATCGCGGATCTGCGCGGGCTTAACGCCGAGCGCGAAGATATCCTCCTCGGCTATTTGCTCGACGCGTAACTCGCTGTCGTCCATCACAAAGAGAAAGACGTCGTCGATCGCGTCGCGGCTCTTCGAGGAGGCGAGCGTGATCTCCCAACTCAAGCGGCAACGTTCGGGGTCGAGCTCCTCGAGCGGCGGCACGTCCCCTTCGCGCGCCACGACGACGCACTCGCCGTATCGGCGCAACTCGTTGAGCAACGGGATGATCTTGGTGCCGTATTTGAAAATATCGGGTTCGGGCGTAAACGTAATTTGTTGTGTAACGAGGCGCCGATCTATTTTCTTACGCGGCGCTTCGCCCGCAAGCTCCTCGGAGGAGGGATCGGGTAAATCCGCGAGAATCTCGCGGGCGGCGGTCATAATGGCGCGGGTCTTCGCCTCTTCGGCGCTTTCCCCCTCCACCAACCCCGTCATTAGTTTTACTTGGTCGCTCGCGGCGAGCGTAAGATCGATAAGCCCTTTCGAGATTTCGAGCCGACCTTGGCGGACGTTCTCGTACACGTTCTCGATATCGTGCGTGAACATCGCCACGTCGCTATGGCCAAACATACCGCTCGATCCTTTGATCGTGTGGAGCGCGCGGAAAATTTGTCCGATAAGTTCGGGATTATCGGGGTCGTCCTCGATGGCGAGCAACGCCGCCTCGAGTTCACCTAAAAGTTCTCTAACTTCGTCGAAATACGCTTCTTGGAAATTTCCGGAATACTCGGCGCTCATCCCAACACCTTCCTTATCACGGAGGTTAATTGCTCCGGTTTAAATGGTTTGACTATCCACCCCGTGGCGCCGGCTTCTTTGCCGCGCTGTTTCATCTCCGCTTGCGACTCGGTGGTCAGCATCACGATGGGAATGGTTCGATAGTCGGGATGTTCGCGAACACGCTGGATCAGCTCGATGCCGTCCATCACGGGCATATTCAAGTCGGTGATAATCATCTTCACCGGCTTGCCGTCGAGTTCGTCGAGGGCTTTTTGGCCGTCCTCGGCTTCGACGACTTCGTAACCGGCTTCTTGCAACGTGAAACCGACCATTTGCCGAATCGACGCCGAATCGTCCACGGTCATTATTAGTTTAGCCATTGTCGTTTCCGCCGTTTGTAAAAACCGATCGGAGCGTTTCTATCCCCGCTTCTTCAGTCGCCCGCCTCAACTCTTGCGACCCGTTCTCGACGATCGAGACCGTCTTCCCCTTTTCCGTCGCGCTCTTCAGCAAAGCGACGAGCGTCTGCAGATACGCGACGTCCGCCTCCTCGATCTCGGCGTGCTCGACGACGACGAGATTGTTCTCCGCTTCGAGCGCCTTAAGCGCCTTTTCCTTTAAAAGCGGAGCTTGGCGAATCGTCGCCTCCTCGACGACCGAAATCGTCGAGCGTTCTTTCGTATTTCGAACCGTAATGCTTTGCTTCTTCATCGCGGACATTCCGTTTTCGTTATCCACTTAAGACGCGACGAGCGCGTCGCGCGCTTGCCGCGTCGTCGCGCCGAGGCGCGATTAAAAGAGCTCGACGTTCTCTCCGAACTCGCCGTCTTCTTGTTGCGTATCCTCTTCCCGGCTCGCGTCGAGCGCGGCGTCGCCGGATATAAGGCGGTGCACTTCGCGCTCGCTTTCCATCGTGTATCGTTCGGCAAACTCGCGCAACGATTCGGTGTTATATTCCTCGCCGATCGCCGGAATTTTCGACTCCGCCTCGCGCGCCAGCGTTTCGAGGCGCTGACCGAATTCCACCCCGCGGTTTTTCACCTTGCGATGCTCGGCGATGGCGACGAGCGACGAGCGGATGTCGTCGTTCATCTCGCGGGAAATTTCGTAAGATTTCGCCATCGAATCGGTCACGCCGTCGTTCGTCTCGCGGAGCTTGACGAGCGTCTCCTCAATCTCCTTCGCCACGGATTCGGCTCTGCCGCCGTGGGATTCGGCGCGTTCTCCGCTTTCGAGGATGTCTTTGCTCACTTCCTCGACGTCGGCGAGGATGCGGCTCGCGTTTTCGATTAAGCCGCGCGTGGAGATGCTCAAATCCTGTAGCGTGTCCGCGATAACGCCGACGGCGGCGCCGAGTTTGCCGATGTGGGCGGCGCGGACGCTGGCGTTAAGCGCGATAAGCTCGATCTCCTCGCTCACTTCTTGGATCTCCTCGGCGAAGGAGACCAGCTCGGCGACGGTTTCGCCGACGACGGTCGTCGAGATGCGCAACTCGTCCCGAATAGATCGGCTCTCCTCGACCGCCCGCTCGACGACCCGCAAGCCCTCGCCGATCCGATCGAGAAACGAGACGTCGCCCGCGTCGCCGGAAAAGGCGATCTCGTGCGTCTGTTCGGTGAGACGAGAAACGGAGCGGGACACCGAGTCCAATCGCGACACAATATCCTCGACCGCTTCGACGAATTTCCCGGAGGCGTTGCGCGTCTGCGCCGCCTGCAATCGGCATCCCTCTTTGGCGACGAAGAGCGCTTTGGCGTCGGAGACTTGCTCGTAGGAATCGACGAAATCGCGCGCGTCCATACCGATGATCGCCAACGCTTCGGCGACGTGCTGAAACTGTTGCCGAGTGATGTCGTGGTATTGAATGGAGGTTACGATTTCCTGCACGTCGCGGTTCACTTCCTCGTAGGAGCCGGAAACGCGCTCGGCGGCGCGACCGCAATCCAAGCGGCGTTCGTGGAACGCGTCGAGCGAGCGACGCATCCCCTCGACGATCTCGTCGAGATTGGCGCGGCGTCGGCGCACCAATCGGCGGGAGCGATCGATGGACTCGTCAACCAGCTCGACCAGCGAGGCGACGCGCTTGAGAATGGTTTTGTTCTTTTCTTGAATCGAGGAGGTGAGCTTGTCGATGTTCTCGGCGAGGGCGCGCACGCCGATCTCGTCGCTTCCGAGTTGCGCGCTTTCGACGCCCGCGGCGACGCCGAGCATCCGCAAAAATTTAACGACCTTGTTGAGATCGTACGAGTTCCATTGCATCTCTTCGAGTAAATCCAACGCGCGCCGGAACGAATCGATCCCCCCGTCGCGAGCGTCCGCCTCGAACGTTTCGAGCAATTCCGAGAACGAACCCGAGAGCCCCTCGATGCGCATCGCGAGATCGCCGCCCGAGATAAGATCGACCACTTCGCCCGCCAACCCGATCAACTCGCTCGTTTCGGATTGGTAGTTGCGTAGCCGCTCGCCGATGCGCAGAAACGACTCTTCGGTGTGCCTCGTCACCGACGAGACTTCGCGACGAATCGTCTCGACGCCTTCGAACCACGTTTCGGGGAGAATGGAGTGACCTGAAATGCCACCCGGCGCTTCGGTAACCAGCGGAACCTCTATAGTTGGCGAGGTAAACAAATTAAGCGTTAACTCCGCATATAATCCATGCGGCGCCCGTCCGGATTCCCTCGCTAATTACGCTTCCTATAGCGAGAGCAAAATGGGCAATTCATAGAACATATGCAAGCGTCTTCGCCTTTTTTTCAACTCTCGTATTCGGCGGCGCTCCCGCGTTGTGAAGCGCCATACTTAGAATCGACGACTCGCCGATGCGTTTAAACAATTATGTATATTATCGAACTATCGCCGCAGCCGTTAACGACGACGCTCCCCCTAATGAACACGACTCGGCGCGGCAAAATCCCCGAAGACGGTCGCGGTAAAATATAGCAAATTTCGCGAACGTTTTATATAGTGTTTTATCATTACTTCGTGGGGCGCGTTTTTTCCGAAGGCGAAATGTGTTATTTTCCCGAGCGGAGGTTCATTAACGCGAACTCGCTTGGGGGAAAGCGACGCGTAAGCGCTTACATTGGGGGATCGCCGATGCGCATCCTGATCGTTGACGACAACGACGTTAACCGCGACGTACTCGCCACCACCTTGGCGCGCGCGGGTCGCGAGGTTTCCACCGCCTCCTCCGGAGAAGCGGCGCTCGAAGCGCTCGAAAACGACGAATACGACGTCGTGTTGATGGACGTGGTGATGCCGGGAATGGACGGCTACGAGGCCACCCGAAAAATTCGCGAACGCCACGGCGACCGACACGTCGTCGTCGCCGTAACCGCCAACGTGTTTCCCGAAGACCGCAAACTCTGCCTCGAAGCGGGGATGAACGAAGTCCTCTCCAAACCAATCTATCCCGAAGACCTCGAATACACACTCGATCGATTGGAGCGCGACGAAACGAAAACCGCCACCCGGCGCCTCGAAACAAAGCCCCACGACGGCGGCGCGATCGACGGCGGCGCGATCGACGGCGGCGCGATCGACGACGGCGCGGTGAAGCGGCTCGTGGAAATCGGCGGCGCCGAGGATCCCGACTTTGCCAAGCAAGTGGTGGATAGCTATTTCAAACAAACCGAAGAACTCTTCGAGAGCGGCGACCGCGCTATGCAAATAGGCGATTTGCCGACGCTCAAGCGCGCTTACCACACGCTCAAAGGGAGCTCCGCCAACATAGGCGCCGTACGACTCGCCGAAATAGCGACGGCAATTGACCGACGCCTTGCGGACGACGACGCGAGCCAAATCGACGAGCTTATCGCCGAAGCCAAGCGCGCCGTCGAGGATACCCGCCGCGAACTCTACGACGCGCTCGATCGTTATACGCTCGGTTAATTATACCTCGCCAAGCGTTGCATGTTTATCCGTCGATTTCTAAATTGACCGACGCCACCGTATTAATTATGGGTATCATAATGATAACGCTAACAAAATTTTATATAGTTATACTCGCCGTACTCGCATTCTCCTTCGGCGCTTTCG
>WJMR01000269.1 GCA_014727845.1 Ignavibacteriales bacterium | reverse complement strand
CTTCAAGCGGGGCGGCATTTACCTTTGCGCCCCGCGATCTTCACTACCACCTCCCAAACCCAAATAGGTTAGAGAGGTTAGAGAGTGGCAAATTAAACCACTTTAATTTACAACATCTAATAATATACTCAGCCAAGCGTCGTTCGCCAAACGGCATGCGCCGGAAAGCGCGTGGCGTTCTGCGGACGGATGAGCGGGGGAGTTCGGAGAGGGAGGAGTTCCTCAAAAACCACAATCGCCCGACCTGTACCCATCCGACCGGCAAAACGCAAAAAAGGCGCCCAATCGGACGCCTTGCGTGGAGCTAAGGGGAGTCGAACCCCTGACCTTCTCATTGCGAACGAGACGCTCTCCCAACTGAGCTATAGCCCCGAATCGTCATTGCAATTGTACGAGAATTTTTCGCAATTTCCAAAGCATATCGGCGCGATTTTCGAGCCCGTTCGATTTTCGAGCCCGCTCGGTTATTGAGACGCGATACGCTTACTATAGTTCTAAAAATTCGGTATATTACCACAAATTGTGGCGCCGCAAATTAGGGGAGATTACATGACCACAGGCAATAAAGAAGATCGCTTCGACGCGCTCGACCGACAGACCGTCACCGACATATCGACACTCTTGGTCGATAATTTCGCGGGGATAAAAATTACGCTGAAGACGCTCGCGCGCGTCCTCGCAAAACTCGAGGATAAGGACGCCGAGGAAGTGTTCCGCGAGCTCGGCAACCAATGGAAGCGCGAAGCCGAACTGCTGATTCCGGAGTTTCTCACCTCGCTCGAGCAGCGAGAGAAAGACGACGACGTCTTTAAGGGGTAGCCCGCCGGGAACGAGACGCGCCGAGGATTTGTTAAGCAATAAACATAAAACAATCGGAGCGAATAATGGCGGACAACTATCAAGAGAAAAAGACAATGCGCGACTACGCCATCTTTCTGGTGCAGTTCGGCGCGGGCGTTATCCTCTTCTTTATGCACGGCTACGACAAGATGGGCGCCGCATGGGATTACGTTTTTAACGGCGCCGAGTGGGGCTTCGTCGGAATGCTTTCCGGTTTCGGCGTTCCGTTGGCGGGATTTTTCGCCGTCGTCGTCGCCATAGTCGAGTCGATCGTGGCGATTATGTTCGCCGTCGGAATCTTCTCGCGGATCGCGGCGGTTCTCCTTTCCATCAACATGGGCGTCGCGGTGATCTACCACCTTTCCTCGGGGCAGGGCAGCTTCGAGCTCGCCGCCGTCTATCTGTTGATCTTCCTCTTCGTCGCCATCAGCGGGCCGGGGCAACTCGCGCTGAACGTGGGCTTCAAGAAGAAGCCGCAAGCGTAGCGCGTGCGAATTTCCCGCGAACGCCGTTCACTCCTCGACGGGGGTGGGCGGCGTTTCGCCGTTTAAAACCGCCGCGACGTTCCGCGCCGCCAAATCCGCCATCACGTCGCGCGTCTCTTTCGTCGCGCTGCCGAGGTGGGGAAGGAGGACGACGTTCGTTAGCTCGAAGAGGTCGGGATTGAGGTTCGGCTCGTTCTCGTACACGTCGAACCCCGCCGCGAATATTCTCCGATTCTTCAGCGCGTCGATCAGCGCCTTCTCGTCGATAACCTCGCCGCGCGCCGTGTTAACGACGATCGCCGTCGGTTTGAGGGCGGCGATCATCTCGGCGCTTACCAGTCCGCGTGTTTCCTCCGAGAGGGGGACGTGGAGGGAGACGAGATCGGCGCGACGCATTAGCTCGGCGAGTTCCAAACGTTCGGCGCCGAGTTCGCGTTCGAGGCGTTCGTTCCGCGATCGATTGAAGTAAGCGACGCGCATCCCGAAGCCCGCCATCCGACGAGCGAACGCCGAACCGATGCGACCCGCGCCGACGACGCCGACCGTTTTGTCCTCGAGCTCCGCGCCGAGCAGCATATCCGGCTTCCAACCCGTAAACTTACCCGCTCGCATGAGGGCGTCGCCTTCGAGGACGCGACGCGCGCACGCCAACGCCAACGCCGCCGCCAAATCCGCCGTCGCCGCGGTGAGGACGTCGGGCGTGTTCGTAATCGTCACGCCTCGCGCCGTCGCCGCCTTCACGTCGATGTTGTTGTAGCCGACCGCGTAGTTCGCGACGACCTTGAGTCGCGGCGCCGCCTCGAGGAGCGCCTCGTCGATCTTGTCGGCGAGGAGCGTAATCATCCCGTCGGCGTCCTTCGCGCGCTCGCGGAGCGCCTCGGGCGTAAGGGGCGCGTCCTCGTCGTGACGATCGATTTCATATCCGCTTTGCCGTAAGCGTTCCTCGGCGGCGGCGGGCAGCTTGCCCGTGATCAACACTTTCATCGGATCCTCTCGAATGTTTTGAGAGGGGAAGAGTAAGAAGGACGCGCGGCAAACGCAAGTCGTGGCGCGCATAAATACGGCGCGCATAAATACGGCGCGCATAAATACGGCGCGCAAAAAAAAACGCCGGCGGCTAACCGGCGTTAGGGGAACTATGGATCATGAGGGTGGCTATTTGAGAAGCGTCATTTTCACCGTTTGGAATTTCGGCGCGGAGCCGTCGTCGGGGGCGAGGGCGATCCGACAGAAATACACGCCCGCCGCGGCGTTTCGCGCGTTCCATCGCCACTCGTAGTAGCCGGGCGCGTCGTGGGCGCGTAACGTTCTCTCGACCGTTTCGCCGAGGGCGTTGAAGACGACGATCTCCGCCGCGCCTCCCGCAGATACGCCGTAGCGGACGGTGGTTGCGGGGTTGAACGGATTCGGGTAATTCTGATAAAGTCGGAGTCCGTCGATCGAAAGGGCGTCGAGTTTCTCCTCGACGTAGGCGTCGGAGCCGACGACCGCGTAGAGTCGGAGGCGCTCCGCGCTCGGCGTTATCGTAAGTTCGGCGCCTTCGCGTAGCTCGATCGTCTCGTTCGTGGCGGGGATTTTCAGCGCCGCGCGGCGTCCCGCAAAGGCGTCGGCGCGTTCGACGACGAGCCGACACGTCTCGCCCGCGGGCGCGCGCAACTCGAGTCGATACGTTTCGCCCTCGGCGACGGGCGGGCGGGCGTCGATCCGCAAATCTTTATAATCGGTCGAGAGGCGCTCGTTGTGGAGCGCGAGTCGGTACTTCTGGAAACAGTCGGGCGGCGCGAATTGGTCGTGGTCGTCGAGGCCCGCGCTCGCCGCGTCGAGTTCCAAGATCGTTACCTCCGTTCGGGGTTCGCCGTCCTCCGTTATCGTGATCGTCGCGCGTGGCGCGTCTTTCGTCTCTTCGTCGAGTCGCGCGGCGGGGGCGCTCGTCTCGGGCGTGTCGTCCACGTAGGGAATTTTCAGAAGCGACAAGTTCAGACGATTGTAAAAATAGTAACCGATGTAG
>WJMR01000268.1 GCA_014727845.1 Ignavibacteriales bacterium | reverse complement strand
CGCGCGGGCGAACAAGGTCGCGGGTTCGCCGTCGTCGCCGACGAGGTGCGGAAGCTCGCCGAACGGACAACGAGCGCGACGAAAGAGATCGCCGTGACGATCAACAAAATTCAAGGCGAAACCTCCGGCGCCGTCGCGTCCATGCAAGAGGGGTCGGCGGAAGTCGAGAAAGGCAAAGATCTCGCGCAGAAGTCGGGCGAATCGATGGAGGAAATCGTCGCCGCCTCGGCGAGCGTGTTGGATATCGCCGGGCAAGTCGCCTCCGCCAGCGAGCAGCAATCCGCCGCCGCCGAAGAGATCGGCAAGAACATCGAGGCGATCAACAACGTGACGATGGAGTCGAGCGAGGGCGTGCAACAAATCGCGAAGACGGTGGACGACTTGAGCCGTCTCGCGGAAAACCTGCTGGCGATGGTCGAAGAGTTTCGGCTGGAGTAGCGGCGTTCGCCCGCGGGGTCGCGGTTATCCGCCGCGCTTTATTACGTCGATCCGCACGCGCGCCGTGCCCGATTGGATCATCCCCAACCGCTTTGCCGCTTCGAGCGAGACGTCGATAACGCGCCCCGCCGTGCCGGGGAAGCGGTCGTTGACGCGGAGCCGAACCCGCTTATCGTTCGCGAGGTTGGTGACGTCGATGATGGTGTTGAAGGGGAGCGAGGGATGCGCCGCCGTGAGCGCGTGCATATCGAACGTCTCCCCGTTGGCGGTGCGCTTGCCGTGATACTTATCCGCATAGTAGGACGCCGTCCCCGTTTCGGAATCCGAGATCGTTCGAGGCGAACTCGTCGAGCCGCCGCCCGACGTCGTTTTCCCGAAGCGGATCGAGGGGGAGCAGGCGAGCAGAGCGATCAGCGCGAGCGAGAGGAGCGCCGCCGAAGCGCGAACCAATCCGACGCCGCGCAAGGCGCGACGAATATATCCGAGTCGATCCATCCTACAAGCTCGCCAAGAGAACGACTATTTGATACGCCAACGCCAGCACGCCGACGCCCGCGGCGATCAGCGGCACGGACTTTTTCGCGTCGGAGCTGCGGACGATCAACGCGATTCCAATCCCGAACCAGATGCCGAGCTGGTGCCAGTTCTCCGTCGGCATGCTTTTCGTGACGACCAACAACGTTCCGACGATCGTCATCAAAATGCCGGCGATCATCAAAAAGATATCCAATGGTTTCATACGGTTCCTTCTTTCTCCCTTCCCAATATACGAGCTTACGGGCGGAAAATAAAAAAAGCCCCCGAAGGGGCTTTCGCGGATTGGTTCTTCCGCGCGTTACGAGGAGTCGTTATGAGAGGGCTCGACTAACGACGAGGACCGGGGCGATTGTCGCCGCGTCCGCCGCGCGGACCGTCGAAACCGCCGCGTCCGCCGCGCATACCTTTGCCGCCGCCGGGTCCGTTCGGACCGCCGGCGCGCGCCATATGAAGCGCCCACTTGGCTTTCTGGTCGTCGTTCAAGAGGTTGTACACCTCCACTCTGTGCTCGGCGCCGGCGACGCGCATCTTGCTCAACGCCTCGCTGTGCGCCTTAACGGCGGCGAGATAATTCGCGGCGTCGAGTTTATCCGCCACGAGCGTTTCCTTAACGGCGAGTTTGGCTTTCTCGGCGCCGATCCTCATTTGCGCCATCTCTTTCTGATGCTCGTCGCGCATCGCCTCGATTTGCTCGAACTGCTCGTCGCTCAAGTCGAGCGCTTCTTTAAGTCGTTCGCCGTCGCGGCGCGGACCTTCGCCGTCGCGAGGACCCGGCTGCGCGAACGCTATGGTGGCAATCGCCAGGAAGGCGACGACGGTTAGGGCTTTCCCGAATAACGTGTTCATGTCGTACTCCGTTTTTATGGTTGCAATTGCGAGCTTCCGTTTTTTCTCTCGCTCGAATTTCGCTAATTTGACGCGACGTCCGAACGGAGGGTTTAAACGCCGACGCGTTTTTTTTGGGGCGCCGACGCGTTTTTTTTGTGGGCGTAGTTTTCCCGCGAACGCGCGAGACGAAATTTCCAAAACCATTCTTTAAACCATGAGCGAGCGCCCGGCGTCCAATAGGAAAATGAATGCGGAGATGGAACGCGCTAACGAGGACGACATACTGATTAAGCGTTTCGTGGACGGCGACGAGGCGGCGTTCAATCGGTTGGCGACGAAATACTACAATATAATATATT
>WJMR01000267.1 GCA_014727845.1 Ignavibacteriales bacterium | reverse complement strand
GACGCAACACGCCACGCGCGAGATCGGCGGCACGATCCGGCAAATTCAGATCGACACGGACGCCGCCGTCGATTCGATGGGCAAGAGCGCCGCGGAAGTCGAGAGCGGCAAGCGTCTCGCCGAACGAGCCGCCAAAGCCCTTAACGAAATCATCGAGGGCGCGGACGACACGTCGGTGAAGGTGAACCAACTCGCCGAAGCCGGCGAGCAACAGGCGTCCGCCAGCGAAGAGATTAGCCGCACGATCGAGAACATTAATCTGGTGGCGCAACAAACCGCCTCGGGAGCGAAGGCGATATCCGAATCCACCGACGATTTAAACGATCTGACCGATCGGTTGCAAGAGCTTATCGCGCGCTTTTCGTAGCGACCGACCCGCGCCATATGGACGAAGCGGGGAATTATCACGGAGGGACTTCCTTCGAAGGTAGTAATAGTTCGATAAAATTCTTAATATAGCTCTTTAAAATCATTTTAACTCATGCGGCGCAACGTGCGCGCAATTTCGTCACTAAAGGAAACAGTACGAGGCGATGAGCGATCAAAAAGTCGAGATAATTGACGAGGTAACCGTACGGTTTGCCGGCGATTCCGGCGACGGCATGCAACTTGCCGGCTCGCAATTCACCAACAACACGGCGCTCGCGGGTCACGACTTAAGCACCCTGCCCGACTATCCCGCCGAGATCCGCGCCCCCGCCGGAACGGTCTTCGGCGTGAGCGGTTTTCAAATCCACTACAGCAGCTCGGAGATTAAAACGCCGGGAGACGCGCCCGACGTGCTCGTGGCGATGAACCCCGCCGCGCTTAAGGTGAACTTGCCCGAGCTGAAATCCTCCGCGACGATTATCGTCAACACCAGCTCGTTCGACAACAAGCACCTGAAGCTCGCGGGATACGAGAACAACCCCCTCGAGGACGACACCCTCAAGGGTTATAACGTCATCCACGTCCCGATGACGCAACTCACGCAAGACGCCCTCGAGAAGGTCGCCATCTCCACGAAGGAACGCGAGCGGAGTAAGAATTTCTTCGCGCTCGGGTTAACCTTCTGGCTCTTCAGTCGCGATCTCACGCCGACGCTCGACTGGATCGACGCGAAGTTCGACGGCAAACCGAAATTGCAGGAGGCGAACAAACGCGCCCTCCGCGCCGGCTACCACTTCGGCGAAATGAAGGAAATATTTTCGACGCGCTACGTCGTCGAAAAGGCGAAGCTTAAGAAAGGTAAGTACCGCAACGTCTCGGGCAACGAAGCCACCGCGTTGGGATTTGTGGCCGCGGCGATGAAGGCGAAGCTCGAGCTCTTTCTCGGCTCCTACCCGATTACGCCCGCCTCGGAAATCCTGCAGGAGCTGAGCGCGCTGAAACGATTCGGCGTAAAAACGTTCCAAGCCGAGGACGAGATCGCGGCGATCTGCGCGACCATCGGCGCCTCGTTCACGGGCGCGTTGGCGATTACGACCACGAGCGGACCCGGCTTGGCGCTGAAAACCGAGGCGACGGGCTTGGGCGTGATGACCGAGTTGCCGCTGGTGATCGTGGACGTGCAACGCGGCGGACCGAGCACGGGCTTGCCGACGAAAACCGAACAAGCCGATCTCCTCCAAGCGCTCTACGGAAGAAACGGCGAAGCGCCCGTTTGCGTGCTCGCCGCGGCGACGCCCGCCGACTGTTTTTATATGGCGATCGAGGCGTCCCGATTCGCGTTGAAATATATGACGCCCGTCATCCTGCTAACCGACGGCTATCTCGCCAACGGCTCCGAACCGTTCCGAATTCCCGACGAGAGCGAGATCCCGGAGTTCCCCGTCGAGTTCCGAACGGATCCGAAGGATTTCCAACCCTATGCGCGGGATATCAATCTCTCGCGTCCGTGGGCGGTCCCCGGAACGAAGGGGCTCGAGCATCGGCTCGGCGGATTGGAGAAGTCCCACATCTACGGCAACGTGAGCCACGTGCCCGAGAATCACGAGTTCATGGTCCGACTCCGCGAAGAGAAAATCATGAACATCCGGCAGGACATTCCCGATCTCGAGGTCGTGTACGATCAAGACGCGGACGTCCTCGTGCTTACTTGGGGCAGCTCGTTCGGCGCGGCGACCGAGGCGATCCGGCGCATCCGCAAGAGTGGAAAGAAAATCGCGCACGCGCATCTGCGATATATTTTCCCGACGCCGAAAAACATGAAAGACGTTCTCGAACGCTTCAAGACGGTCGTCATTCCCGAGCTGAACTTGGGACAGCTGGCGCGCGTTATTCGGAGCGAGTTCTTGATCGAACCGAAGCAAATCAACAAGGTGCAAGGGTTGCCGTTTAAGGCGATCGAAATCGAAACCGAGTTGAACAAAATTCTGGGAGAGCAATAATGAGCGACAAACGCGTGGACGTTCCGGAGCTAACGCCGAAGGATTTTCAATCCTCGCAAGAAGTGAAATGGTGCGCGGGATGCGGCGACTACTCGATCCTGGCGCAGGTGCAACGCACGCTCCCGACGCTCGGCATTCCGAAGGAAAAATTCGTCTGGATTTCGGGCATCGGATGTTCGAGCCGTTTCCCCTACTATATGGATACGTTCGGGATGCACGGCATCCACGGACGCGCCGCGGCGATCGCGACGGGCGTGAAGCTCAATCGTCCCGACCTCGCGGTGTGGGTGGCGACGGGCGACGGCGATCTGCTTTCGATCGGCGGCAATCACTTCATCCACAGCTGTCGGAAGAACATCGATCTCAAGATCATTCTTTTTAACAATCGAATCTACGGATTGACGAAAGGGCAGTTCTCCCCCACTTCCGAGCTGGGCAAGAAAACGAAGACCTCCCCCTACGGCACGACGGAGTATCCGTTCAATCCCCTCTCGCTCGCCATCGGCTCGGGCGCCACGCTGGTGGCGCGCGCGATAGATCGCGACCCGAAGTTCCTCAAGGATATGATCGACAAGATCGCGCAGCATCGCGGCTTGGCGTTTCTGGAAGTCTTCCAGAACTGCTCGATCTTTAACGACGGCACCTACGCCAACCTGACCGACAAGGAGACGAAGGACGACGCGGTCGTTAAGCTCGAGCACGGTAAGCCGATGATCTTCGGCAAAGAGAGGAACAAGGGCATTCGCGTCGAGGGCATGACGCCGCACGTCGTCGATCTCGACGAAGGCGACTATTCGGCGGACGATCTGTGGGTGCACGACGAGACCGACGAGTGCATCGCTCGCGCGGCGATTCTCTCGCACATCGAGGATCGTCCGGGATTCCCCACGCCCGTCGGCGTCTTTCGGAGTATTCGGAAGAAAACCTACGACGAGATGTTCCGCGAACAAATCGACGCGGCGCATGCGAAAGGCGGAGGCGATTCGTTCGCGGACCTGCTCGAAGCCAAAAACGTATGGGAAGTTAACTAACGATTTGGACGACGCGGCGTTCGTTCGGATACGTTATGGACGCCGCTCGCTCCGCGCCTCGCCGACGACGTGTTCCGACGCGACAAACCGCCATGATTGATTTCAAAAAACTCGAACGCGCGCTCGTCGAGCCCGCGTCGTTGGCGCTGACGTGCCACGTCAACCCCGACGCCGACGCGATCGGCTCGGAAACCGCGCTCCGTCGGGCGCTCGTCGCGATCGGTAAGGAGGTGCGAATCGTCAATTTCAATGAAACGCCGGATAACCTCCGCTTCCTCGATCCCGACGACGCCGTCGAGCGTTACGACCCCGAGCGACACGACGACTATCTGAAGAACGTCGATCTACTCGTCTGCGTCGATTGCAATCAGCTCAACCGACTCGCCAAGATGGAACCGGTCGCGCGAGCGCGTTCCAAGCCGATCATCTGCGTCGATCACCATCAAGACCCCGAGTATCAAGCGTTTGCGGACGTCTTCGTGCAAGACGACTACGCGGCGGTCGGTCACATCGTGTACGACTTAATCGTCGGAGCGGACTGGACGCCGATGGATCGCGCGCTCGCCGAGCCGCTCTACGCCGCGATTATGACCGACACGGGGTCCTTCCGATACGAGCGGACGACCCCGACCGTGCATCGCGTGGCGGCGGCGCTGCTCGAGGCGGGCGTCGATCCCGAACGAGTCAACGAAGAGATCCACAACCGAAGCGCGTTGGCGAGAGTGAAGCTACTCGGCGAAACAATCGCTTCGCTCGAACTCCGAGGCGACGGCGGACTGGCGACCGCGCGCATCTCCCGCGAGACGCTCGCCAAATGCGGCGCGAGCGAAACCGACACCGGCGGATTCGTCAACGTGCCGTTAACCGTGAACGGCGTGGCGATCAGCTTGCTGTTTATGGAGTTGCGCGAGGGCTTCAAGGTGAACCTTCGCTCGAAAGGCGCCATACCCATCCACGAGTTGGCGCGCGAATACGGCGGCGGCGGTCACCGAAACGCCGCGGGCATCCGCATTTTTGATCGGAGGATGGAGGAGCTACGCGAGGAGATCATTAGGCGCGGCATAGACTATTTAGAGAAAGGAAACCCTGATGAGAAATCTTAAGCTACGCGTCGGCGACGGAACGTCGTTCGGCGACAACTCCGCGGCGATAGCGTTTGTGTACGACGACGATTTGGACGCGCGTCTCGACGCCCTCGTCCCGATCTTTGGCGAGATAAAACCGTTGCATCGCGCGCTCCTCAAGGGGGACGCGGGCGAGGCGCTCCTCTCCCCCGCCGCCGCCAAACCCGACGTCGTCGCGCTGAAGAAAATGAAAACCGGCGGCGAGCTCTCCCCCGACGCTTTTCGGAGCGCTGTCGCCGCGTTTGTAAAACGTTTCGCGAAAGAGGACGTCGAGTCTATCCACGTCAACGTCCCCGACTTCGCCCCCGCGCGCGAGGCGTTCGGCGACGACGCGACGTACTTCCACCAAACGTTCGTCGAAGGCGCGGCGTACGGCGCGTATCAATTCGACGGCTACAAGGAGAAGCGGAACGATAAGCCCGAGCTCGATGTCGCGTTCTACTCGGAGGACGTCGAGTCGCTCGACGACGCCGTGAAACGCGGGTCGGCGACGATGCAAGGCGCCTACTTCGCGCGCGACTTGCAGAACGAACCCTCGTCGGTTCTCACGCCCGCCGAGTTCGCGACGCGCGTCGAGAAGGCGTTCGAGAAGACCGACGCGACGGTGACCGTTTTCGACGAAAAGGAAATCGCCAAGCGGAAGATGGGCGGCGTGATGGCGGTTGGACGCGGTAGCGACAACCCGCCGCGATTCGTCGTCGTCGAGTACGCCCCGAAGAAGACGAAGAGCGCCCGGACGATCGCGTTCGTCGGCAAGGGCGTCACGTTCGACTCGGGCGGCATATCGCTGAAGCCGGGCAAGGGTATGGGAAGTATGAAGGCGGATATGGGAGGCGGCGCGGCGGTCGCGGGCATTATGAAGGCGGCGGTCGAGTCGAAGTCGCCCGTCAACCTCGTCGGCGTCATACCTATGGCGGAGAACATGCCGTCGGCGCGCGCGTATAAGCCGGGCGATATAATCGAAACGATGAGCGGCAAGACCGTCGAGATCGACAACACGGACGCGGAGGGTCGCCTCCTACTCGCCGACGCTTTGGCGTTCGTCTCCGAACGCAAGCCCGACGCGATCGTCGATTTCGCGACGCTCACGGGCGCGTGCATGATCGCGCTCGGCGACTTTGTCGCGGGGCTTTTCACGAAGAGCGACGATCTCGGGAACGCCTTGTTCGACGCCGGGTTGAAGACGGACGAACGCGTGTGGCGCATGCCGATGTGGGACGACTATCGGAAACTCATCGACAGCGACGTCGCCGACTCCACCAACACGGGTCCGCGCTACGGCGGCGCGATCACCGCCGCGAAGTTCCTCGAACAGTTCGTCGGCGAGAACGTGGATTGGGCGCACATCGACATCGCGGGACCGACGATGCCGCATAAACGCACGCCCTACTCCGATCCCTATATGACGGGCTTCGGCGTTCGTTTGGCGCTCGATTACCTTACGCGCGTCGCGCCGTAACGATCCGACGAGACGAAATTTCTTTTCGTAATCGTTGAATAACATTCGCTTCGCATCTTTGCGAAAAAAAAGGAATCGTCATGGTACGTATGATCATCCTCGCGGCGGCGCTCCTCTTCGCGCCCGCGCTCCTCGCCCAAGAGACGGCGCCGAAAAACGTGATCATTTTTATAGGCGACGGAATGGGTTTCAATCACGTCGAGGCGACGGACTACTACCTGACGGGAACAAAGGACTCTTCGCCGTTCGCCGCGTTCGAGACGGCGGTAGCGGCGAGCACGTACTCGGCGGAGAACGACGGAACGCCGACGGGCTACGACCCGGAACAAGCATGGACGTCTCTCGCATATCTCAAAGCCCGCTACACCGACTCCGGCGCGGCGGGAACCGCGTTGGCGACGGGCGAGAAAACGTACGACGGCGCGATCGGCGTCGGGGTTGACGAGCGCCGGTTGACGAATTTGCTCGAGGTCGCCGAGGAACTCGGCAAGGCGACGGGCGTGGCGACGAGCGTGCAACTCTCCCACGCGACGCCCGCGGCGTTCGTGGCGCACAATCCCAATCGTCGGGACTATGTCGGCATCGCTCGCGAGATGTTTCTCGATAGCGACGTCGATCTCATTATGGGCGCGGGTCATCCTCTTTACGACGGGAGCGGCGAACTTGCCGACGATCCGAATTACGACTACGTCGGAGGCGAAGCGGTTTGGAACGCGCTACTCGCGGGCGAAACGTCGGTCGCGGTGGAAGAGGGCGAGCGCTCGATCGGCGACGCCGACGGCGACGGCGCGCCCGACGCTTGGACGCTCGTCGAAACTCGCGGGGACTTCGTAGCGCTCTCGGAGGGAGAAACGCCGAAGCGTGTGGCGGGCGTCGTCCGCAACGGCTCGACTTTGCAAGCGAATCGCGAACCGTCGAGCGAGGCGCCTTTCGAGACGCCGTTCGTCGAGACGATCCCCACGCTCGCCGAGATGACCGCGGCCGCGTTGAACGTCCTCGACGACGACCCCGACGGCTTTGTGCTTATGATCGAAGGCGGCGCGATAGATTGGGCGAGCCACGCGAACGACAAGTCGCGACTGATCGAAGAGACCGCCGACTTCTACGACGCGATCCGCGCGGCGGCTACGTGGGCGGAACACAACGGCGCTACGAACGAAACGCTCGTCGTCGTCACCGCCGATCACGAGTGCGGCGCGCTTTGGGGCGAGACGCCCCTCTCGCCGGTCGAGAACAACGGCGAAGGCGCGCTTCCGACGATGACGTTTTTTAGCGACTCCCACACCAACGCGCTCGTACCGCTCTACGCAACGGGTCCCGGCGCCGAGGCGTTCCACGAATACGCAAACGAGACCGACCCGAAGCGCGGCGCGTATGTGGACAACACGGAAATCCCGCGCGTGATTATGTCGCTCTTACGCGGCAAGGCGAAGTAACGACGTCGATCCCTTACATGAAAACCGGCGCGTCGGATAATCCGGGCGCCGGTTATTCTTGTTGCATCGTTCCGCTATTTTGCGGTCTGATCCATTTCCATCATTCCAAACATATTACCCTCGGTGTCAAGCGCGTACGCCATATAGCCGACGCCGGGGACGGTCATCTTCTCGACGACGACGCCGCCGCCGGCGGCTTTCACCTCCGCCATTTTCGCGTCGAGATCGGAGACGTCAATCGTGCAGACGTAGGCGGCGTGTCCTTCGCCCTTTTCTTCGGAGGGGAATTTCATCAAGCCGCCGTCTATGCCGGGCGTCGAGGGATCGCCCGTCATCACGAGCCAATACTCCATCGTGGAGCCCTCCCACTTCATGAAG
>WJMR01000266.1 GCA_014727845.1 Ignavibacteriales bacterium | reverse complement strand
CTCCACGTACGCCCACGGCGCGCATTCGATGAACACCGTCGCGGGCGCGTTCTCCTCCTCCTCCGAAGGCGGATCGGCGGGGTCGTCGGGCGCGAGGACGCGCGTCGTATCGTCCGGTTCGGACGTCGCCGAGCTCGCGGTGTCCACGAGCGCGACCGGTCCCTCGGCGGGGCGCGGCTCCTCCTTCGGTTCGGAAAACGGGTCCGCCCAATACGCGACGACAAGCGCCGCGACGACAAGCGCCGCGAATATCAAGGGCTTCGCCCTAGTGCGGACGTTCGTCGAGAGCGCCCCCGCGCGTTTCGGCGCGCCGGATTCGGGCGACCGCGACTCGTAGCCCAACATCCGCGTCGCCTCCTCCGCCGATGCAAGGCGCTCGGCGGGGTCCCGCTTAAGTAGCAGGTATATCAGCCGATCGACGGGCTTATCCTCCGGCGGCTCCCGATCGAACGGCTCCTCCTCGCCGTTCAGCAACGCGTTGAGCGTCGCGCCGACGTTTCCCTTATCGAACGGATTCTCGCCAAACCAAAGCTCGTGCGCCAGCGCGCCGGCGGAGAAGAGATCGCTCTTGTACGTCAATTCCTCGCCGCGCGCCTGCTCGGGGGACATATACGCCGGCGTTCCGACGACGGACGTCGCTTGCGTTACGTGTCGTTCGCTCTCGATTTGCGCCAGCCCAAAATCAACGATCTTCAGATCGCCCGCCTCGTCCACCAGTAAATTCTCGGGCTTCAGATCCCGATGCACCACGCCGTTCCGATGCGCGAACCCGAGCGCGTCGAAGAGTTGCCCCAGTAGCGAAACGACTTCCCGCTCCGATAGCTCGCGCGTATCGACGTACCGACGGAGGTTGTGGCTCTCGATAAACTCCGACGCGAAGTAGCAGAAGTTCTCGTAGAAGGAGAAGTCGTACACCTTCACGATGTTCGGATGATCGAGCCGCGAGAGTATCTTCGCCTCGCGCTTGAACCGATCGATCATCGTCGGGTCGGGCGCGCGCTGCGTGTCGAGGATCTTCAGTAAAACGCGCCTGCCGAGATAGACGTGATCGGCGACGTACACGCTCGAGAACTCGTCTTTCTTGAGCGTCTCGCGTATTTCGAATTTTCCGAACAGCGGTTCGTCGGCCATGAGCGTTTGCGTTGGTTATCCCTAATCTTGCAAAGGTAAGGATTTTACGCGAACCGCCAACGAGCGCCTTTTTGTTTGGATATCGTTATCTTACGGGATTAGGATATTTCGAGTATGAATTATAAAACTCACTGGCGCAACGAATTCTACAACGAATTCGATCTCGAACGGCGGGATGAGCCGCGGCACGACTACCGCACGCCGTTCGAGCAGGACCGCGATCGGGTCGTCCACACGCTCTCCTTCCGGCGCCTGCAAGCCAAAACGCAGGTTTTCCTCTCGGGCGAGTACGACTTCTATCGGACGCGCCTGACGCATTCAATAGAAGTGGCGCAGATAGGTCGCTCGATCGGCAACCGCCTCAATCGCGTCTCCGACGAACTCGACGAGCGCGACTTCGCGATCGACTCGAATCTCGTCGAGGCGGTCTGCCTCACCCACGACGTCGGGCATCCGCCGTTCGGACACTCGGGCGAGCGGACGCTCCACCGGCTGATGCGCGACTACGGCGGCTTCGAGGGGAACGCGCAATCGCTCCGCCTCATCGCCGACGTCATCTTCACCCGCGACTTCGAGCGCGTCGGGATGAACCCCACCCGCGCCTATATGGACGGCGTGATGAAATACAAGTCGCTCTATTCCGACTACCGCGAGAACGAGGACGCGCCCGTCGATCGGCACTTCCTCTACGACGACCAACTCGACCACCTCCGCTTCGTCTTCGACCGGGAGGATAAACCGCCGCTCGCCGCGGGCGACGAGCTGAACGGCTTCCGTAGCGTCGAGTGCGAAATTATGGATTGGGCGGACGACGTCGCCTACTCCGCCACCGACGTCGCCGACGGCGTGCGCGCGGGCTTCATCTCCGAGAAGCGTCTTAATAGGTGGTTCAAGGAACAAAGCGCGGAGTTCCAACACGCCAACGCCCGACGCTTCGAGGGACTGATCGAGGAGGCGCGGTCGGACAATCTCGACGGCATGGTCGGCAAGAAGATCGGCGAATACATCGGCGCGGCGTCCCTCGAGCTACGCGAAAATTTCATGTCCGAGAAGACCAAACGCTACCGCCACGCCGTCGTCGTCGATCCCGAGGCGCGAGAGGACGCGGAGTTCCGCAAGAAGGCGGCGGTCGACCTCATCTTCAAATCGCCGCAACTGCAGCAGATCGAGTTCAAGGGGGATATGATTCTCGCGCGGCTCTTCGAGGCGATCGTCGAAAACTACGAGACGGGACGCGAGCTGCGTATGCTTCCCGAGCTCTACGAACGCCTCTACCACGCCGCCGGCCGTCGCGCCGAACGCGCGCGCGTGGTGTGCGACTACCTCGCCAATATGACCGACGAATACGCGATGAAAATCTATAATCGTATGTTCCTGCCCGGGCACGGCTCCATCGTCGATCTCATCGTCTGATCCGCTTTCCAATCTATACTTTTTTTTGTATTATCCCCGTTCCACACAATTCGAGCATAGACAAGGAGAACCCAATGGCGGACTATCACGAACCGCCCGAAGAACTCGGGCAGGAAACCAGAGACATAAGCCGCGCGATCAAGTCGTTGCGCGAGGAACTCGAAGCGATCGATTGGTATCACCAACGGGTGATGGTAACCGGCAACGACTCGCTGAAGAAAATTATGGCGCATAACCGCGACGAAGAAATCGAGCACGCGTGTATGGCGATCGAGTGGCTGCGCCGCAACATGCCCGGCTGGGACGAGGAGCTCCGCGACAACCTCTTCAAGGAAGGACCCATCCACGAGCATGGGCACGACGAAGAAGAGGACGACGAGAGCGCCGAGAAGCCCGGCGACGTCGATCTCAACATTGGAAAATTATCGTAACGTTTGGAAGGAGTATCATAAATGGATTATCTACGCAGAAACCTCGCGCCCGTTTCCGACGAGGCGTGGGCGGAGATTTACGAAGAAGCGACCCGCTCGCTGAAGAGCGCCCTCTCGGCGCGGAAGTTCGTGGACGTCGAGGGTCCCAAAGGATGGGACTTGTCCGGCGTCGCCGTCGGTAAGCTCGACGTCCCCGACAATCAGAACGGCGACGTTCACTACGGCGTGCGGCAAATGCAGCCCCTCGTCGAGGCGCGCGTCTCGTTCGAGTTGAACGTCTGGGAACTCGATAATCTCGGCAGAGGCGCCGAGGACGTCGAACTCGACCCCGTCGCCGACGCGGCGAAGAAAATAGCGCGCTTCGAGGACGACGCGATCTTCAACGGCTTCAAACCCGGCGCCATCGAGGGATTGCGCGACGGCGCGGGCGAGAAGCTCGATTGGCCGCAAGACATCGCGCAACTCCCCTCGACCATCGCCAAGGGACTCGTCAAGTTCAAGGAGAACGCGGTGGACGGACCCTACGCGCTCGTCGTCGGACCGAAGAAATACCAAGAGCTCACCGCGGCGCCGAAGGGCTATCCGCTCATCAAACAGATCGAGCGACTCCTCGACCACTCGACGATCCTCGCCACCGCGATCGACGACGCCTACCTCGTCTCCCTTCGAGGCGGCGATATGGAGCTGACGCTCGGCGGCGATCTCGCGATCGGCTACGAGGCGCACGACGCGAAAACCGTGCGACTCTACTTCGCCGAGTCGTTCACCTTCCGCCTCTTCGATCCCGACGCGGTTATGTTAATGAAGTAGCGACGGAACATCCGATCGCATACAAAAAGCCGGGCTCTCGCGAGTCCGGCTTTTTTGTCGCGTTCGTAATAGGTAATGGGTTAACTATCGACCATATAATTATCGGCTATCACTCTATTCCATAGTCCACGATCTTCTCGGGCATACCCGTCGGATTTTCGCTTTGGAGGTAGTACTCGAACCAGCGCATCGTGCGGGCGAGGAAATCCAAGCGATACACGTTCGTCCTGTTCCCGTGCCCCTCGCCGGGGTAGCGCACCAAGCGGACGGGCGCCTCGCCGTGCTGTTTGAGCGCGCGGTAGAGTTCGAGACTCTGCGAGGGATCGATGCGCGTGTCCTTCGTTCCGCCGAGCACGAGCGTCGGCGTTTGGGAGCCCTCGGCGTATTCGACGGGGCTGCGCGCCATATAGAGGGCGCGGTTCTCGTGGGGATAGACGCCCCAGTGGACGTAGTAGTCCTCGAGCGGGATGTCGGTCGTCAGCGCCTTCGAGTATTGGTTCGCGATACCGACGAAGCAAACCGCCGCCGCGAATCGCTCGGTGTGGCGCGTCGCCGCCCAGGCGGAGAAGTAGCCGCCGTAGGAGCCGCCGCCGATTCCGATTTTATCCACGTAGGCGTATCCCTCGTCGATGAGGTGATAGACGCCGTCGAGGACGTCCTGAAACTCCTTGCCCGCCAAGTCGCCGTAGCCCTCGTAGGAGAAATCGGGACCGCGTCCCGATCCCGCGCGGTAGTTCGGATAGAAGACGAAGAAGCCGCGACCCGCCGCGACCTGCCCCCATCGGCTGTAGCGCGTCACCCATCCGTTCGTTACGTTCGACTCGGGACCGCCGTGAATGGCGCAGATAACGGGGTAGCGGCGCCCCTCGACGTAATCGACGGGATAGACGAGCACGCCCTCGAGCGAAAGCCCGTCGCGCGCGTTGTAGCGGATCACCTCCTGCTCGCCGAGCGCCGTGCGCTCGAGCCACGGGTTCAGGTCGGTCAAGCGCGTCGCGCTTCGGAAATCGAGATCGATCGTGTACACGTCGGCGGGGTGCGTCGCCTCGGAGGCGGCGACGGCGATCGCCGAATCGTTGACCGCAAAGTCGTCGATCGACAAGCCCTTCCACTTAAAGTAGCGGCGCGAGCCGAACTCGTCGTCAACGTCCTGCAGGCGCAACGCGGTCTCCGCGCCCTCGTCGCAAAGATACATCACGTTGTCGTCGTTGAACCACTCGACCTTCCGCGCCGAGAGATTCCAACCCTCGGTGTAGTTCTTGAGTTGCCGAAATTTCTTCGCCGTCAGCACGTCGGCGATGTAGAGCGAGCCGGCGTAGCTATCGAGGATATCCACCGCGGCGATAAAAGCGAGCTGCTCGCTATTCGGGCTCCACGCCATATCGCCGAGTTTGCCCGGAACGTCCACCCATCGCCACGAAGCGCCGGTCTCGACTTCGATCAAGTAAATATCCTTGAACATATATCGGTAATCGACGAGATTTTTCGGAGCCATCTGAGCGGCGATGTAGTTCCCGTCGGGCGAGAACTTGATATCGAAGACGGAGATCCCGTCGGTTATTTGATCGGTCTCGTTCGTCTTCGTGTTGTGGAGGTAGAGATTGACGTGCGACCAATCCTCCTCATAGAAGGTCATATTGAAGCCGCGCTCGCGCAACGGCGCCAGCTCGGTTTCGGCGGGTTCGGCGGCGGCGTAGGCGATCGTCTCGCCGTCGGGCGAAAGGTCGTATTGCGAGATCGAATTGGGTGAGGAAGTGAGCGGAGTCGTTCCGCCCGAGCCGGGATCTATCCGATAGACTTGACGGCGCCCCTCGGCGTCGGTCATCAACGCGGTCAAGTATTTACCGTCGGGCGACCACTTGAGTCGGCTCGCGGATACTTCGCCCGTCGCCAACCCGCGCGGCGCGGCGTCTTCCTTGTTGTCCACGATAAAAACTTCGTAGAAGCCCGATCCGACGTCTTGCGCGAGCGGTCGCTCCGAATGCTTGATAAACGCGACCCGACTTCCATCCGGCGCGAGGGCGACCGAGACGGCTTGCTCGACGTCCAGAATCTGAATCGGCTCCATCGGCTTCTTCGCCCCGTCGCTCTGAGCGAATACCGTAACCGATAATAACGCGACGATTACCGTCGCCAATCGCGGCGCTTTCATACTGCTCCCCAATTTATTATGCGTAATTTCGTTAAACGTAACATAGTGTTTGGCGATCGTTTCTTTCGGCGGCTTCAAGATTAGTCGGAGGTTTCCGCGTCGAATAATATACAAAAAAAAGAGCCGCGACTCGCGCGGCTCCGTGTCGTAATATTTATGATTTCTTACTCGGAAATCTTTCCGTTCTTCAGTTCGTCGCTCACGCGAGTAACTTGATAGAGATCGCGCACCGCCTCGACGATACCCGCCGAGTGAACCGAGACGCAGCGGTTCGCCGTCGGGTCGAAGATGAACTCGCCCGGCAACGACTCGATGTTGCCGTCGAACGCCAACCCGACGACTTCGAGGTCCTTATTCACGACGGGGCTGCCCGAGTTGCCGCCGATGATGTCGCACGTCGAGACGAAGTTGACGGGCGTCTCGAGATCGAAATCGGCGGGCGGATTTTGCCAGCGCTCCGGCAGATCCCACGGGAATTCTTTTTGGTGCGAATAGTAGCGGTCGTAGAGCCCGTAGAACGTGGTGATCTCGGGCGCGACGGTGCCGTTATACTCGTAGGATTTCACGACGCCGTCGGCGAGCCGCAGCGTGAAGGTGGCGTCGGGCGGAATCGTCGTGCCGTACACCTCGAAGAGCGCGCGACCCAGCTTCTGCGTCAAGCCCTCTTCCTTCGGCGCCAGAGCGCGCATTTGGTTCATCAGTAAGCCCGCCTCCTTGTTCGCGACGATCGCAAATTGGACGAACGGATCTTTGCACGCGAGGATTTCGTCCGGCTCCATCGCCATCAACGCCTCGAAGCCCTCCCTCGTCGTCACCTTCGCCTTGTCGAACGCGTTCGCCAACGCCTCCTCGCCCTCTTTGCCGTCGGTGAAGTTGACCGTCAGCGGATCCTTCTCGCCGAGCATCAGCGCGATATAGTCGATCGACGCCATCGTCGTCAAACGCGCCATCTCCTCGTCGATCCGCTCGGGCCAAAGCGCGGCTTTCGTTTCCTCGAGGTTCTCGTCTTGGAACTCCTCGTCGCGCTCGTCGTTCGGCAGCTTCATCTGTAGCGCGTAATCGACGACGTCCGAGGCGATGAAGAAATAATCCGAGTGAGTCATCGGGCTCATCCGAAACGCGACGGCGCGGTTATAGACGTCCGCCTGCTCGGCTTTGATCGCCGCGATCTCGCTCCAGAGCGAGCCGTAATCGGCGTTGAGTTGCGGATCCGCCTTGACCTTGCTTTGGAAATCCTCCTCGAAGACGCGCTTCTTTTGCATCAGAACGGGATTGCGGAGACCGCCGAGCATGCCGCGATACGCCTTCTGTCCGTTTTGGAACGAGAAGAATCGATCTTGCATCATCGGTTTTCTCTCGGGGTGCGCTTCGAGATACGCGCCCCACGCCGCCACGAGCCCGTCGAGCAATTGGAGGATGCGGGGATACTCGTAGTCGCGGTTGAACTCGAGCTGCGCCACGGTGTGTAGGCGGCTCGTCGAGCCGGGATTTCCGATAACGAAGACGGGTTCGCCCGGCGCGGCGCCCTCGGCGCTCCACTTGAAATAGTTGTCGGTTTTCAGCGGTTCGCCGTTCTCGTCGTACACGCGGAAGAAGGAGAAGTCGAGATTATAGCGCGGATAGGTAAAGTTGTCGGGGTCGCCGCCGAAAAAACCGATCGAGGTTTCCGGCGCCATCACGAGCCGAACGTCGTCGTAGCGCTTGTATCCATAAACCGAGTATTTGCCTCCGTTGTAAAACTCGACGACCTCGGTGCGGTAGCCCGTCTTCTCTTGGTATTCGCTTTCGATGTTGACGATCTCTTGCTCGACCGCCTCGGCGCGTTCTTCGGGCGTCTCGACTTGATTGGCGGCTTCGTGCACGCGCTCGGTCACGTCCTCGATCAACGCCAACTGATCGACGAACAAGCTCGGCACGGGGCGCTCGTCTTCGAGCGTTTGGGCGTAGAAGCCGTCGCTATGCAGGTCTTCGCCTTCTTGCGTAACCTCGGTGACGCTCTGACGCGCGCAGTGGTGGTTGGTCATCACTAAGCCGTCCTCGCTCACGAACGACGCCGAGCAATAGTCGGCGAAGCGGAGAGACGAGAGACGCGCCTTCTCGTACCACGCCTCGTCGGGCGTGAAGTCGTACGTCTCGGCGATGTAGTCGGTCGGCGGGAAGTCGAACGTCCACATACGTCCCGCGTCGAAGCGTCCCGCCTCGACCTCGTCGAGATCGAGCCATGCTTCTTGTTGCGCCGTCGCCGTTACGAACAACGCCGCCAATAGAAATGATAGTAATCGGAATACTCGCATCGGATAAGTCCTCGCGTTTGTTGAGTAATGGGTGTCGCGCTTTGGATATATCGTTTTAAATTATAATAATCCGAAATGGAACACAAACCGAGCGACGCCGCGCGCCCCCGAATTATGACGAGCGGTCGGTTCGATAAACGAGCGGCTTAGTTGGATTGGAATTATGCGACCCCGCTACCTTGACGAGTTGACGATCGACGAGTTGCGCGAGCGCGCGGCGCGCTTGGAGGCGCTGATGGATCCGTGCGTCCTCTGTCCGCACGAGTGCGGCGCGAGACGGTTGCATGGCGAGACGGGCGAGTGCCGTTCGGGCGCCGCGCCTGTCGTATCGAGCGTCGGTCCCCACTTTGGCGAAGAGCCGCCGCTCGTCGGGCGCTACGGCTCGGGAACGATCTTCCTCGCCAACTGCAACCTCGCGTGCGTCTTCTGCCAAAACTACGATCTGAGCCAATTCGGCGAGGGGGTCGAGGCGTCGCCCGCGCGACTCGCCGACGCGATGCGCAACCTCCAACTCGCGGGTTGTCGGAACGTCAACGTCGTTACGCCCACCCACTTCGCGCCCGCTATCGTCGCCGCCTTGGCGGACGCGGTCGAGAGCGGCTTCGACCTCCCCCTCGTCTATAACTGCGGCGGCTACGAGTCGCTTCGCGTCCTCGAACTCCTCGACGGCGTGATCGATCTTTACATGCCGGATATGAAATACGCCGACTCTGAAACGGCGATGCGCTACGCGGGCGCGGCGGACTATCCCGAGCGGAACGCGGCGGCGGTAAGAGAAATGCGGCGGCAGGTCGGCGACTTGCGGCTCAACCGCGCGGGCGAGGCGACGCGCGGCTTGCTCGTCCGGCATCTCGTCCTCCCGGGACACGTCGAGGAGACGCGGCGGATTCTTGAATTTATCGCCGAAGAACTCTCGCGGGATACCTACGTAAACGTGATGGATCAGTACCGCCCCGAATATAAGGCGCGGGACTATCCGCCGTTGGCGCGGCGTTTGATGGAGGAGGAGTGGAACGCGGCGGTCGCGATCGCGAAAGACCTTGGATTGACGCGCGGTTTGGAGGAGTAGGCGTTCACTTAATCAGCAGACCCTGCCCCGTCGGGAGCGGGAGGACGAGCCGATCTCGCGAGGCGGCGAACTCGTCGGCGGCGCGGCGTTGCGCGTCCCTGCCGGGAAAGCCGTAGTCGTCGAGCGTCACCGTCGCGCCCGGCGTCAGCTTCTCCCAGAAGAACTCCAGCGCGGCGCGTTCGGGGTAGGCGACGTTCATATCGATCGAGAGATACGCCACCCGCTCGATCTCCGCCTCGCGCAAGGAATCCGGCACGACGCCTTTGACGATCCGCACGTTCGGATAATCTTTAAACGTCTCGCGGACGAACGCGTGCGTATCCGCATACTCGTTCTTGAACGCGGCGCGCTCCCCCTCCCCGACTTGCGAAGAGGCGACGCCCTCGAAGGTGTCGAAGAGGTGGAACGTCCGATCGGTTCGCTCCTTGAAGTTTACGAACTCCATCGCCGACGCGGCGAAGAACGCCTTGTTGACGCCGCACTCGACGAAGTCCCCCTCTATTTCGAGCGCGCGGCGCGCCGCCCATTGCGTGGTTCGGGCGCGCCATCGCGTGCGCGTTCCCGGCTCCTGCTTCAGCGCGGCGGCGTAGGCGCGGCGGAAGTCGGGGTCCGAGAGGAACGCGGGATTTTTGTGGAGGCGCATTCCGTCCTCGTTGTAGGCGGGTGAGAAGACGGTCGTGAGGAATTGATACGCCCGCTCGGCGAGCGTCGATCGCTTCAACCGATAGGCGATTCGTCGGGATAAACTCGGTCGCGAGGGCATAACGTCAAAATTAGAGAAATCGATTCGATAATCAAACGGGGCGACGACGAGCGCGGAGTTTTCCGTAGCGATGGTTTTTTCGTAATTTCACGACGTCTTTGGCGCCGCGCCCGCGCGAAATCCGAACGAGAATCTATCTATTATTTATATGGCGAACCACGAACCGAATTCCGACGCCCCGACCGAACGCGAAAGCTCGACCGAACGCGAAAGCTCGACCGAACGCGAAAGCTCGACCGAACGAGCGCTCGATCGGTTGACCGCGCATCGCCGATTCGTTCCCGTCGCGTTGGCGCTCGTCGCCGCGCTCGGGTTGACGATCTATAGCAATTCGTACGACGTCGTCTTCCAGTTCGACGACGTGCAGAACATCGTCAACAATCCCGCAATCCGCGACGTAACGGACGTCGAGGCGTGGGCGACGCTCAATCCGCGCCGACCCGTCGCCTACCTCTCCCTCGCGATCAACTATCACATCCACGGGACGCGGAAATTCGGCTACCATCTCGTCAACGTGTTGATTCACCTCGCGACGGCGTTCGTCGTTTTCTTCCTCGCGCGGAACACGCTCGCGACGCCCACCCTTCGCGGCTCCCCGCTCGCCGAGCGCCGCCACCTTGTCGCGCTCTTGGCGGCGTTGGTCTTCGTCTCGCACCCAATTCAAACGCAGGCGGTGACGTACGTCATTCAGCGGATCGCCGCGCTGGCGACGTTCTTCTATCTCGCGACGCTCCTCTTCTACGTGAAGGCGCGCCTCCGCGAAACGCCGAGCGCGCGACGCCCCCTCTACACGCTCTTGGCGACGCTCTCGGGACTTCTCGCGCTCTTCACCAAAGAGATTTCGTTCACGCTTCCGTTTATGATCGCGCTCTACGAGATCGCCTTTTTCCGCGATCGCGGAATCGATTGGAAAGACGCGCGCGTCCGATACGTCGCCCTCGCGCTTATCGCCGCCGCGCTCGTGATACCCGCCGTCTTCGGCTTCGACCTCGATCTCGTCTTCGGCGAACGCCCGCCGCAACAGGGCAACGCCTTCACCGTCACCGCGACGACCTACCTGCTCACGCAATTCCGCGTCGTCGTCGAATACGTTCGGCTCGTCTTCTTCCCCGTCAACCAAGCGCTCGACTACGACATCGCGCCCGCGTCGGGATTCTTCGAGTTGCGGATCCTCTTGAGCTTCCTCTTCCTCGTCGCGCTCCTCGTCGGCGGTTGGCTCTTGTGGCGGAAGCGTCGCGCGCTCGGTTTCGCGGTCTTCGGATTTTTCCTCGCCCTCTCGGTCGAGTCGAGCGTCTTCCCGATCCCCAACTTCATCTTCGAGCACCGGCTCTACCTGCCGATGTTCTTCTTTTCGCTCTTCTTCGTCGGCGCGGCGTTCACGCTGTTTCGGCGCGGGCGTCTCGCGTTGGCGTTGGGCGTCGTCTTAGCGTTTGTGTCGGTCAACTCGGTTCTCGCGTATCAGCGGAACGAAGTGTGGAAGACGAACCTCTCGCTCTGGGACGACAACGTCGCCAAGGCGCCCGGCAAAGCGCGCCCGTGGAACAACCGAGGCGTCGCCTATATGGAACGCGGGGAGAACGAGAAGGCGCTCGCCGACTTCACCAAATCGCTCGAACTTAATCCGAACTTTGAAAGCCCCCTCGTCAATCGAGGCGTGATCTATCTTGAACGAGAGGAGTACGACTCCGCGCTCGCCGATTTCAACCGCGCGCTGGTCAAACTCGACTCGATGATGACGTATCCGCGCAAGAGCGTCTTCGTCTCGCGGGATTTATTCCACGCGCTAAATTTCCGAGGCAATCTCCGCCTCGAGATGGGGGATTTCGACGAGGCGATCGCCGATTACGACAAGGCGGCGAGAATCGAGTCGGGATTGCCGCCCGAATTCTTTAAGCGGGGCACGGCGTATCTCGGCAAGCAAGAGTATTTCCGCGCCATCGAGGATTTCAACAACGCGGCGACGCTGGCGCCGAACGACGCGCGCGTCTTCTTCAATCGCGGCTTGGCGTGGATGAACCTCGGCAAACTCCAAGCGGCGCTGGACGATTTTAACCGCGCGATCGATCTCGACGCGACCGATCCGCGCTACTTCAACAATCGCGGCGCCGTGTTGCAAAACATGCGGATGATCGACTCGGCGATTAAAGACTACTCGGACGCGATCGCGCTCGACTCGACCTACGCCGAGTCCTACGTCAATCGCGCGGTGGCGTATTTCTTCGCGAACGAGTTGCGCGCCGCGTGGGAGGACGTCCGACGCGCGCGCGAGCTGGGCGTGGAGCCGCACGAGGGCTTCCTCGATTATCTCCGCCAACGCTCCCGCGAACAAGGAATCCCCGTACCCGAACGATGAGCGACGACCGCGCCGCATTCGCCGATAGATTCCGCGCCCTCGCCGAGCGTCGCGGATTCCAACCCGCCGCGCTCGCCGCGATCGCGCTGGCGGGCGTCCTCGCCTATTCCAACACGTTCAACGCGTCGTTCCAATTCGACGATTTTCCGAATATCGTTCAGAACCTCGTCATACGCGAGACGCTCAACCTCGTCGATCAGTTCGAGCAGAACCCGCGCCGCGTCGTCGGCACGTTCACCTTCGCGCTGAACTACGCCGTTCACGAGTTGGACGTGACGGGCTATCATGTCGTCAACCTCGCGATTCACCTTCTCGGCGGATTCGCCGTTTGGTCGCTCGTTCGGCTCACCCTCCGAACGCCGAACCTACGCGGGTCGCCCCTTTCCGAGCAAGCGCATTGGCTCCCGTTGGCGGCGGCGGCGCTCTTCGTCCTCCACCCGATACAAACGCAGGCGGTGACGTACGTCGTTCAGCGGTTCGCCTCCCTCTCGACGCTCTTCTATCTAACGGCGCTCGCGTGCTACGCGCGCGGTCGGCTCGAGGAAAGCGACGCGACGAGAAAACGCGCGTTTATCGGGGCGGGCGCGGCGGCGCTCTTGGCGACGTTCACGAAAGAGTCGGCGTTCACGCTCCCCTTCGCCGTCCTCCTCTACGAGTACGCTTTTTTCGCGAAGTCCGATTGGCGCGCGCTCCTGAAAACCAAACGCGCGAACATCCTCCTCGTCGCGCTCGGCGCCTTGGCGCTCGTCATCCCCGCCGTCTTTTCGTTCAACCTCGAGCGGATTTTCGGAACGCGCGAGCCCCAGCAGGGACACACCTACTCGGTTGACGCGATCTCCTACCTCTTCACGCAGTTCCGCGTCTTGGTCGAGTATCTCCGCCTCCTCGTCGCGCCCTACGGTCAAACGCTGGACTACGACTATCCGCTTTACGAGAGCTTCTTCCAAGCGCCGGTCTTCCTGAGTTTCCTCTTCCTCGCGGCGCTCGCGGCGGCGGCGGCGAAGTATCTTCGGCGATTCCCGCTCCTCTCGTTCGGCGTCCTCTTCTTTTTCTTGGCGAACGCGGTCGAGTCGAGCGTAATCCCAATTCCGAACTTGATATTCGAGCATCGGGTGTATCTGCCGTTTTTCGGATTCGCGATCTTCCTTCCCGCGGCGTTGTATCGCCTCTTGTGGCGGAGGAGCCCCGCCATAGTGTTGGGCTTGCTCCTCGCGTCGTTCGCGGCGCTCGGCGCGGCGACGTACGCGCGGAACGAGGTGTGGCGCACCCCCTACTCGTTGTGGAACGACTGCGTCGAGAAGGCGCCGGGCAAGGCGCGCCCTTGGAACAACCGAGGCGTGTATTTTTTGGAGGAGGAGCGCTACGACGAAGCGTTGGCGGATTTCAATCGCGCGATCGAGATTAATCCCGACTTTGCGCAGCCGCTGTTCAATCGCGGCGACATCTACGTGCAAAAGGGTATGCTCGAGCGCGCCGAGTCGGATTACCGCCGCGCGTTGGCGCTCAACCCAATTTTAGCGCCCGCGTTGGTGGGTATGGGGAACGTGGAGCGCGAGCGCGGCAATCTGCAAGTGGCGCTGGCGTATTACAACCGCGCCGCCAAGCACGAGCGCTTTCCGATTAAGACGTACTACAATCGGAGCGTCGTCTATCGCCTTCTCGGCGACTACGACCGCGCGCTCGCCGACTGCGACTCGGCGTTGACGCTCCGCCCCGATTACAAGAAGGCGCTGCTGAACCGCGGAACGATCCTCCACACGCTCGGTCGGACCCGGGAGGCGTTGGAAAATCTCAACGCGCTCTTGCGTATCGACGAGGATAACGCGAAGGGGTTCGCGAATCGGGCGGCGGTCTTCTTCGCGCTGGGGAACGACGAGCAGGCGGAGCGGGATTTGGAGAAGGCGATCGCGCTGGATCCCGAGTTTGTGCCGGCGCGCCTCAATCGCGCCAAGCTCTATTTGGCGCGGAACCGTCGCGCCGAGGCGCTGAGCGAATACCGCGCGGCGTTGGCGTTGGACTCGACGAACGGGGCGGCGTGGTACGATCTCGGCAAGCTCTACGAACAAGAGGGACTTCCTCGCGAGGCGCTTGCGCGCTACGACCGCGCGGCGCGCTACGCGCCCGAGAACGCGGACGTATTTTTCGCGCGCGGCTCGCTGCTGATGGATTTTAAGGAGTCGGCGGCGGCGGCGGCGGATTTCACGCGGGTAATCGCGCTTCAACCGGATCGGGGCGGGGCGTATGTAAATCGCGCCGTTACCTATTATTATATGGGGAAGTATCGCGAGGCGGCTCGTGATGTGGAGCTGGCGCGGGAGCTCGGCGCCGAGCCGCATCCCGGCTTTCTCGACGCCCTCGAACGCGCTCTCCGATAGCCGACAATCGGCATGTGATATGCCGCACATCCGCTATTGTTTTTAGCGTTTTAAATGCGCATCTTCTTATCGAATGTTCATAATAGCCGGTTAAGGGAGTAACCGCGCTTCACGATTTCCGCGCAATAGGCGCTTTTCCGCCTCATTTTGCCGCGGATCGGCGAGGGTCCCTCAACCATAGCGAAAAACATCCGATAATAGGATAGGGGATTTAGCGCGAATGCGCGAAGACCCGCTTCCTCTCCCGCGGCGACGCGAGAGACGTAACGTTACGTTTATCAAACACAAAAACCGTCAACCAATCACAGGGAGGTAACACGGTGAAACAGGCAACCAATTTACGCCGCATAGGCGCGAGTCGCGTAGGACGTTGGCTCGGCGCGTTGGCGTTGGTCCTGTTCGTCGCGAGCCCTTCGTTCGCCCAGGCGCCGTACGTAATTTACGGCGATGAAACGTGGTCGAGCGATATCACATGGACCCACAGCGTTATTGTGGATTCCGGGGGAACGCTGACGATCGACCCGGGCGTACACGTGCGAATCGAGTACGCCGACGTCACGCCGCCGCTGGACAACATCGGCGACATCGCCATCTACGTAAGAGACGGCGGAACGATGATCATTAACGGCTCGCCGACCAATCCGGTCGTCTTCGAGCCGACGGGGGCTTCGCCGCCCGCGGGATACGAGAACGCCCACTGGACGGGTCTCGTGTTCGAGGCGTCCTCGGATACATCGGTCAACGACCGACTGCAGTTCTTCGAGGTGAAAAACGCCTACAACGGCATCGACTTCGAGCGCGAGCTCGATTTGAGCGGCGCCGACTTCACCGACTGCTATAACAGCGGTCTGAAAATCGGCGTGGACGGCATGGACGTTTACTCCCTCAACTTCGACGGCGCGGGCGTCATTATCGACGCGGACGACGTCGGCGTGCATTATTCCGACTTCGTCGGGATGGAGACGCCGGGCGTTACCGTAAACGGAAACGACGCCATGCTTAACTGGGTGACCGTCGATAGCTCCGGCACGAGCGGTATTCTCGTCAACGACGGCGCGAGCGTCAACATCTACAACGCGAGCGTCACGAACTCCGCGCAATCGGGTCTCGTTAATCTTGGCGGCGACGTCGTCGCCGAGAACCTTCGCCTGCATAACAACGCCTGGCACGGCGCGCTCTTCGCCGACGGCACGTTCGACGGAACGCAGGTGAGCATAACGCAGAACGACGAGCACGGCGTGGTCGTCGCCGGCGACGCCGCGACGAACGTTATGTTCGACCACCTTACGGATACGAGCAACGTCGGCTACGGTTTTCTGCTGACGATGGACACGGTGACCGCCGACGTACAAACGCCCGAAGCCGACAGCGGTTGGGGCGAGCCGACGGTTTCCGTCCAATCCTCGAATATCTATAAGAACGACCTTTCGGGCGGCGAAATCCAAGTGTGGAGCAACCTGCCCGTCACCCCGACGGCGGATTTCACCTCGAACTGGTGGGGACAAACCACCGACATCGACACGCTCATCGAGGAGCTCTCGCCGGGATCGGTCAACTACATTAACTGGCGCACGTCGGATTACGGTTTCGTAACCGGCGCGACCGCCAATATGAATCCGCCGAAGGACATCACCATCACGACGCCCGCCGCCGACGGTTACACGCTTATCGAAGGCGAAGAGACCACGTTCACGTGGGATTCCGACGGCAACATTCAGTTGATCACGATCGAGACCGATTACATCGGCGTTTTGCAAGCCAACGAAGAATACTACGTGATCGCGAACACGGGCGAATTCGACTATACGCCGCAAGCCAACTTCCAAGGATTTACGGTTAAAGAATACCCCGACAGCTCGACGCTCGCCCAGCGAACGGTCGCCTCGCAATTGGCGACGACGCTGAACAATCCGAACGCCTCGACGGGTTCGGTTCTCGGCGGCGACACGCTGGATATCCACTGGGTCGCCCCGCCTTCGGTTAATAAGGTTAAGCTCGAGTACTCGAACGACGGCGGAACCACGTGGAACACCATCGCCCTTTCGACGGAAAACGACGGCGAGTATAGGTGGGTCGTTCCGAATATGGCGATGAACACGACCGTGCAAGTTCAGGTTACGGAAATCTCCGCCGCCGCCAACGCTTCGGCGAGCCCCAACTTCACGGTCTATCCCGCGCCCGATCGCGACGGTAGCTGGAAGTTCACCGAAACGGGATCCCACAACCAGATGCACGTGACGTTCGAGGACGTGGACTTCTTTATGGAAGCCCCGACCTATACGGCGCTCATCACCACGGTCGAGTCGGTCTTCATCGGCGCGTTCTACGAGGACGGCGAGGGCGGCGTTAAGTGCGCCGGCTACACGCGCCTCGTATCGACGACCGCGGGATGGGGCAACGACGCCCAAGACAACGAGACCGACGGCGGCTCCGGCGCCGAGACGGTTTCGCTGACGATCTACGGTGACGATCCCAACACGTCGGAACTCGACGGCGTACCGCAAACCTCGCCGGCGACGAACGTCATCTTCAAGGCGTGGCGCTATCAATGGTCGGTCCAAGATCCCGACATCGATTCGCCCGCGGGCGACGGCAACGACCGGACCGCCTCGCCGTGGAACACCACGACCAATAACGTCCAGGCGGTCGGCTTTACCGCCGGCAACATCGTCGTCGTGGACGAGCTGCAGTACATCCGCGGATCGAACGTCTCCGCCCCCGAGCAACAGCTCATACCGCTTTCCGACGCGGGCAACTGGCTGATGATCTCGGGCTACGTAACCCCGAGCGTGCTCGACTTCAACTATCTCGGTCCCGCCTCGGCGACCACGAGCGACCAAATCCTCACGGACGTCCGCACCTCCATCGCCACGACCCAACGACAAGGGTTCATGACGAACACGGGGCAAGACAATTTCGTGATGATCAAGGACGGCGACGGAAGCGTCTATTGGTGGGTAAGCACATCAATCGGTTTGGTCGTTACCCCGACGACGTTCACGAAATGGGACGTCGATAAGGGCTATATGATCAAGACGAGCGCCGCCGCCAACGTCGGCGACTTGGCGCTCTACGGACAGCCGATCGACTATTCGAGCCGGCCGATTCCGCTGAAAGCGGGCTGGAACCTGATTCCTTACACGAGGAAGGACAGCATGAACATCGGCGCGGCGCTCGGTTCGATCTCCGGCTACTATCGCATCGTCAAGGATCAACAAGGCAACATCTTCTGGCCCGCCTACTCGATCAACGATATCGGGTATATGGTCGCCAACGAGGCATACCTCGTCTATATGGACGAGGCGACCGAGTTGCTCTATCCGACCTCGAACTCGGGACCGAAGATGAAGAACCCCGTGCCGTATCGGGCGGCGCCCGACGCGACGCGGTATAACGTGAATTACAACAGCGACAACAGCTCGACGATCGTCTTCCTCGAATCGGCGTTCAACGAAACGCCGCAAATCGGGGACGAGATCGGCGTGTTCAACAAATACGGCAAGCTCGTCGGATCGGCGACTTACGCCGGCGGCAACGTCGCGATCACCGTCTGGGGCGTCGAATCCGGCGCCGAGAAGGGACACGGCGTTAAAGAGGGAGAAGAGTACGTCTTCAAACTCTTTAGCAAAGCCGACGGATCCGAGGCGACGCTCGGCGGCTTGACCTATATGGTCGGCTCCGGCAAATACGCCGCGGGCGCGTGGAGCGTTATCTCCGCCGTCGAAACCGTCGGCGAGGACGTGCCGACCGAGTTCGCGTTGTCGCAGAACTTCCCGAACCCGTTCAACCCGGCCACCACGATCGAGTTCGCCTTGCCGCGAGCCGCGAACGTGGAGTTGAAGGTCTATAACCTCCTCGGCGAGGTCGTCGCGACCGTCGCTCAAGGCGCCTTCGACGCGGGTTATCATCAAGTAACGTTCAACGCCGCCAACCTCGCGTCGGGTATCTATTTCTACTCGATCGAGGCGGACGACTTCACCTCGGTCAAGAAGATGACCCTGCTGAAGTAACGCCGGCTTAAGCGTTGCGGTTTTACGCGATCCCCTTTACTTTACGGCGAAGGGGATCGTTTTTTTATACGCACAAACGAAAAAGGACGCGATGAAACGGACCACCCGGCTCTATCTATTCGCCTCGCTACTCGCGGCGCTCGTCTTCGCCTGCGACGACTCGACCTCCGCCGACGACGACGGCGAACAAAACGCGAAACCCGTCTCGTGGGAATTCACTCAACCGAACACTTCGCAAGACAACACGCACACCTTCGCCATACCGTACGCCGTCTCGCCGACGATCGACGGCGCGGCGATCGCCGAAGGCGACCTCGTGGGCGTCTTCTACGCCACGCCCGATCGCTACGTCTGCGCGGGCTACGTCGAGTGGGAGCGCGACACCGCCGCCGCGGCCGTCGCGCTAACGGTGTGGGGAAAAGGAAGCGGCGCCGACTACGGTTTGATCGACGACGATCCGCTCGTCTGGAAAGCCAAGCGCGCGAGCGACGGAAAAACGTTCGACGCGACGGTCGCCTACGCCGAGGGACCGAGCGTCTTCAAAGCCGGCGGCATCTCCGCCCTCGCGGGGTTCACCGCCAAATAGATCCACCTTTCCAAACCGCGACCGACGGGCGGAGTTCGCGCTCGTCGGCGTGGCTATTATTCTCCAACCGCGCAATAACCCTCCGCCTCCCTTTAGCGTACGCCCCAATTACTCGATAATAGCTATAGATAGTCGCCTCAAATGCTTCGGCACGATTGTTGAAATTTTAGGAGCGAGATCATTTTGGGAATAGGATCTATGAGAAGGTTACAAAAACTTATGTTAGTTCTCGCCCTCGGCGGGGCGATTATCGGATGCGACGAGCAGCTCCCCGTCGAGGAGGCGATCGACGTGGCGGGCAATATTCGCGGCGTCGTCACCGATTCGGAGACGGGCGACGCGATCGCGCAAGCCACCGTCAGCACGCAGAACCAGACGCACTCGGTCACTACGGACGTCTTCGGCTCCTACGAGTTGCCGAACGTCCAACCCGGCGACTACACCCTCACGGCGATGAAGGTCGGCTACCAAACGGCGACCGCCGACGTGAACGTGGACACCAACGGACTCACCTACGGCGACATGGTGCTCTCCCCCTCGCCGCGACCGGGCGACATCCGAGGGACGATCTTGGACGTCAACACCGACTCGGCGCTCACGAACGTGAAGCTTACGACCGAGCCGTTCACCGAGCAGGTGATCACCAACGCCAACGGCGCGTACTTCTTCGACGACATCCCCGTCGGCTCCTACGTACTGACGGCGAAGCGCGCCAACTACACGGACGCGACGCACACCATCACCGTCGTCTCCGACTCGACGGTCGTCATCGATTTTACGATGGAGCCGGCGTTCGGCGAAATACAAGGAACCGTCCGATACGCCGCCGACAACCTGCCCGTTTACAACGCCGTCGTGTACACCGACCCCGCGACCGAAGTCGTCTTCACCGACAGCGCGGGAACCTACACGATCCAAAACGTGCCCGAGCTTACGGGGCGGACGAACCAATACTATAAAGTGATGTGCGAGAAGTCCGGCTACACGACGGGTGAAATCAACGTGAATCTCACGCCGGGCAAAATCACGATCGCGAATTTCAATCTTGTGGTTGACGACGGGCAATGAGACGTTACGGAAATAGTATGACGCGTTTTTTCGGATCGAGTTCGCGTCTCGCCGCGGCGGTCGCGACGCTCCTGCTTCTCTTCGCCCCCGAGGCGCGGGCGCAATTTCCGCCGTTCACCTCGTCGGGATTGACGAACGACTCGCTCGACTTTTTCACGCCCAACTGGAGCGGCTCGCTCGAGGTGGCGTATCTTATCAACGGCGTTCGTATCGGCGGCGGCGTCTCCTCGGAGGCGCGTTTGGCGAACGCGATCAGCGAGGCGACGAGCATGCCGATTTGGCAAAGCGGCGTTTCGACGCAATCGACGAGCGCGTCGGTTTCGTTCGTCTATAACCCGTTCGTCGTCGCGGCGGACGTATCGACGACGTCGCTGAACCTCGACGACGCCGTTAAACGCTTTGCGGCGCCCCCCGCCCGTCCCGACGAAACGCGTTCGCAATCGGCGGAGGTCGTCGGGCTTTCCGCCTCGGCGTCCTACCTCCCCGTCGCGCTCCTGTGGGGCTATCTCTATCCGAGCGTCGGCGCGGGCTTTCAGCTCGACGTTTACGACTACGAAGAAAAGACGACCACGCTCGTTTCGGGAGGCCCTCGATTTGCGCTAACGGCGAAATACAATTTCCTCTTTATCCGCGCGTCCTACACTAAGTACGTCGTCAACACCGAATCGTTCGACGACCGCGCGGCGGTGGATATCGGAATTCTATTCACGCTCTATCGGTGATGGCATGGAACACAAGATGAACATCTGGCGAGTTTTCCTCTTTGTCGCGCTCTACGTTTTTATCGTCGCCGCGTTGACGCAAGTTTTCGCGCAACAAAACGAGTCGCCGTGGTATATCAATCGCGGATTCTACAGCGGCACCCACTCGCTGGTTTTCGTGCAAAACGACGACAACGAAACCGACACGTACATCGAGATCAACGGCAACCCGCCGCAACCGGGCGATTGGATCGGCGTCTTCTACGACTCGACCGAGACGGGCGTTTACGCCTGCGCGGGCGCGAAACAGTTTACGGACACGATCAACTTCAACCTCGTCGCCTTCGGGGACGACGAACAATCGACGCCGACCGTCAACGACGGATTCGCGTTGGGCGAGAACTTCGTGTGGCGGTGGTATTCCGCGAGCACGGGCGAGATCACCACGATGCGAGCCGTGATGCGACAAGGCGACAACGTTTTCCAACGCGAGGGCGTCAGCATTCTCGACTCCCTCGTCACCGGCGACGGCGACGAAGACGGTCCACCGTGGGATTTCCGAGTCACCGATCGGAGCCACGCCATCGCCATTCCGCTCTCCGCCAATCCCGCCATTCAAGGAGCGCCCCTCGTCGCGGGCGACTATATCGGCGTCTTCTTCGACCGCGAGGACGGGACGCTAAAGTGCGCGGGCTACATCCGTTGGCCCGCCGCGAGCGTCATCCTCACCGCCTACGGCGACGACATCCTCACGCCGGAGAAGGACGGGATGAACGTCGGCGAAGTCTTTAAGTGGAAACTCTGGCGCCGCGCCGATCGCCGCGAGTTCAACGCTTCCGCCGAATACGACGTGATCACGTTTCCCGACGACTCCCTCTTCGTCGTCAACGGCCAAAGCGGATTGAAAGCCCTCAACTCCACCACCATCGTCATACCCGACTCAATCACGATCGACGTCCGACATAAATTCAACCAAGAGCAAATCCGCCTCCGCGAAAATTATCTGATGATCGGACTACCCGGCGCCTCGGCGATACCGCTCGAAACAAGCTTCTTCCGCGCCAACCCGATCGAGGATTGGGTCGCCTTCTTCGACGACGGGAAGCGACTCTACCAACCATACACCGAAGCGACGAGCGGCGAGTTCGTCTTCGAGCCCGGCATCGCCTTCTGGGTCAACAGCAAATTCGATTTCGTTATCGATTCGATGCGCGTGGCGCAAGTGGACATCACCGCCGAGGATTACTACGCCATACCGCTCCGCAAGGGATGGAACATGATCTCCAACCCGTTCATCAGTAG